>CACZQF010000061.1 GCA_902783245.1 uncultured Spirochaetaceae bacterium
ATGTGTCTTGTGCATGGTATATGCACGCGTCTTGTGCATGGCATATGCATGTGTCTTGTGCATGACATATGCATGCGTCTTGTGCATGACATATGCATGTGTCTTGTGCCGATAAAGATGCCGGTCTTACAATACAAAAACTTATGGTAAGAATGTCACATTTTTACTTGACATATACATTCATTTCTGGTATAGTAGCTTCACATCTGTTGGAGCGATGGCAGAGAGGTCGAACGCGGCGGTCTTGAAAACCGTTATACCTTCGGGTATCGGGGGTTCAAATCCCTCTCGCTCCGCCTTGGAAGCGTGGTAGAGCGGTAATACAACGGATTGCTAATCCGTCAGTTCCTTATGGGCTGGGCAGGTTCAACTCCTGTCGCTTCCGCTAAGATGTATGAGATTGTAGCTCAACTGGATAGAGTGTCAGCCTGCGGAGCTGAAGGTTGGCGGTTCAACTCCGCCCAGTCTCAGATCAGGACTGACAGACCGAAAGGTGTGTCAGTCCTTTTTTCTGGAAAGATGCGAGAGCGGTCGATCCGGGCGGTCTCGAAAACCGTTATACCTGGTCTCAGGTATCGGGGGTTCAAATCCCCCTCTTTCCGAGCCGCATTTTTGTTTTCAGCAATCTAGTATTTGGAAAGATGTCCGAGTGGTTTAAGGTACATCCTTGGAAGGGATGCATAGGCGCAAGTCTATCGGGGGTTCGAATCCCCCTCTTTCCGTTTTGCCCAGGTGCTATGCACGGTATAGCTTCCAAACCCCGCCAGAGTCGGAAGACAGCAACGGTAGGTTGATTATACCGGTGCCGTAGAATACCTGGGCTTTTTTTTGTTTTAAATCCGTTGTATACTGATTGAAACTCATTCAACATTTTGCGCGCGGGCCGCGGCCTGTGCAGGTGTTCTGCCGGAGATATATATGAAAAGTAATGGTGTGATTATCAGTATACTTGCGGCGATTGCCGGCCTGATGATGCTTGCGGTGCCTGCGGCGTTCGTTCAGGCGGTGACGGTGTTTTTCGGTATTGCGGCTGTGGTGAGCGGAATCGTTACGCTCGTAGTGCTCAGGCCCATGCTTGCCGATGCTTCCTTCAGATCATGCATGCTCGTGCGGGGCCTGACCGGTATTCTGGTAGGCGTGCTTGCCGTCGCGCTGCCGCTTGCGTTTGCCGCCGCCATGTGGACGATCATGATTTATGTGCTTGCAGTCTATCTTGTGCTGTCGGCGCTGCTTGAGCTGTATGCCGCAGTCAGGCTTAAGGCGGGCGGCTTTCCGGTGAGCCAGTATGTGCTTGAGGTTATCATTACGCTTGCGCTGGCAGCGTTTTTATTCGCGCTGCCGGCGGAGATCGGGATTCTGCTGGTACGTATC
Source organism: uncultured Spirochaetaceae bacterium (assembly GCA_902783245.1). Classification (GTDB taxonomy): domain Bacteria; phylum Spirochaetota; class Spirochaetia; order Treponematales; family Treponemataceae; genus Treponema_D. Next base: position 1,372 of record CACZQF010000061.1, read on the forward strand.
TGCGGCGGCGTGCTGCTGCTCGGTGCCGCGCTCATGCTCTTTTATGCGCTGAAATTTGCCCCGCGTGCGGCGGCTCGGCTGCCGGACGGTACGGCTGATGACGGCGCGTCAGCGGACGATGCTGCCGGCCCTGAAAACTGAATCTGAGACTGCCTGGCCGGGTACGGAGGCCGCTGCGCGGCCTGTCTGTACTCCGGCGGGTATACTTTCCTTTATTTCTTTTCTGCTGCCGCCTGCTTTTTCTTTGCCATAGCCTTTATGTTTTCCGCAAACAGCTTGCGCTGATCTTCGCGCAGCGGCACCGAGAACACAGGCATATTATCTGCCGGTGATATACGGTAGATGGTCATCGGGTTGGTCTGATAGGCCGGGCTGTCGGCATCGTTCATCCACCAGTTCAATACGGACAGAATACACAGCGTATATTTAATCAGGTTTGCATTCGTGGCGGTTACATTGTTTTCGACACGCTTTGCGCCGAGCAGTACGTCAAGCCGCTCTGAAACCGGGTTGGGAATATCAAAATGATAGTGCTCCCACGGGTTCTTGACGCCGGCAATGAGAGCCTTGGTTTTGCCCGCCTTATCGATGTTCTTGGCCACGCCCATGAGTGACGTGCACAGATACTGGGTGCGGAAAAAGATCGGCGTATAGGTTGTATCATGCTCCGGCCGCTCCAGCGTAAGCTTATCGAACTTGAACATAGGCAGGAAGTAGTACTTTGTACTCCAGAGCAGCTTGTTTAATGTCTTTTTGCCGAATGCAGAATAGGCAAAATCACTCTTGGAGTACAGTTCATTTACATAGTCCACAAGCACGTTTGCATAGCGTTTGTTGAACAGCATTTCGCTGTAGGCCGACCAGTCATTAAGAATTGCCTGAATGGTGTCGCCCTTATTATGACCTTCAATATCCGGGGGAAGGTCAAAGTTAATGTTGCGGCAGCCGTGGAACAGATCTTCCACAATGCGCATCAGGATAAGCGTGACCTGCAGCGGATTTTCCGGCGCAAGCAGGTTAAAGCCGTCGTCAAAGTCAAACAGCGGCTGGAAATACGGATACATGTCAGGAAAACGGTCAAGCCGGTTAAAGCCTGCCTGCGGGAACAGCGTGTTCAGCAGCTGGATGCCGGTCTTTACCAGATCCATGTCGATGGACGGCAGCTTTTCCTTCTTTTCCTCCTTCTGCTCCGGCTCCTGCTTTCCTTCCTCGGGAATTTCTTCTGTCTTGCCGGCGGCTGCCGTCTGCGCGGTGTCCGATTCTTTTTCAATCAGCAGCAGATCAAATTTATTCTTGTTCAGGAACGTCAGTATCTTTTTTGCGTTTGACGTAAAGAATCCCGGAAACATTTCATACGGCGTACCGCACATGCGCATGAGCAGCGGATACAGGCCTTTGATTATCTCATTGTACAGGTATGCCCATTCGCGGACGGCTTCCCGTGCATATCCTGAAATCTTCTTTTTATCGGCGTCGGGGTATTCCGCCTCGTCGGTGTATATCTCCTTAAGCAGCTGCGAAACCTTCGTTTCGCCCAGGTAGAGCAGCTGTATCAGCAGACCGTAGATTTCGCGCGTAAACGGAATCATGTCCTCGATGGTGGTGTTCGCCGGGTTCTTGGCTATGTCTATATAGA
>CACZQF010000062.1 GCA_902783245.1 uncultured Spirochaetaceae bacterium
AAATAAAAAAAGCGCAGAAAGAACCGTTCGTTCTTCCTGCGCCGTATATCAGGTCTGGGGTATAGTTACATCTTTGCATCGACGTAATAGTTTGTCCGGTCGATGCTGAAGCCTTTTACTGATCTCAGCACTTCAAGCTGCAGCGTTTCAAAAATGTACTCATAGATTGCTGAAACCACATCATCCGTATTCATATCCGTCAGGTTCAGGATACAGATATTCGCCTTTTCGCCCGGCTTAATGAACAGGACGGACATCGACACCGAATATTGCTTGTGCTTTATGACGATGCTCATATCAACCGTCTTACCGATTCTGAACATCGGCATGGCGCTATGATCAACCAAAAAAGCCACGCTGATGCTGCTTATATCAATCACGGAGAACTTGAACAGTTTATCGTCTACAATCCACAGCAGATCAACCGGATCTTCAGGATTATTGCGGCTTCTTACATGTTTACGCCGGCCGATGGCATTAAGGGCAAGCAGCTTGTCCGACATAGTCGCCAACGTCTGCTCATACCGTTTTTCTACACTGTAGATACCGGCCGTTATCAGTTCGGATGCTTCAAATATCTTCTTTTTATCCTCAGTCAGCCAGTCTGAAATAATGCCGATATCAACATCATTATAAATCTGTTCGGGATCTTCTTTTAGTTTGCTAAAAAAGTTCAGCCACACCTGAGGCGGCAGCTGAGTGTCAGGATCTACAATGAGTATAGAACCACGGTATATTCTCAGATAGTTTTTTACGGTTCTGAAATCCGTTATGGTATAGATTTCAAACTCCATATGTCTGAGCGGCTCAATTATGCTTTGACGGATAGAGAAAGAAGAATTCAGAAAAAATATCTTGCGTCCGTAAATTTCAAAGTTTTGTGTATTCTCTGCCATCTATAATCCTTAAGAAGAGTACTCTTTTTTAGGGAAAAGAGTTCCCCCCCCCCTCAGGTTAAGCTACATTTAAGCAAACCAAGTCGGAGCACTTTCCATCAGTGCGTTATTTATTATATCCCCATCACCACAATTACGCAACTATGATTTTACTGTACCGTACTTCTCCAGCCAATCTTTATCATGCCGGAAAGATTCAAAAATTTTACGCCGGGGCATCTTTCTGCTATAGTAAAAACCATGAACAAACTTTTTCTTGGAATTATTGACCTGATCATAAGCGCTGTCATTCTCGGCTCTGCTATCCAATGGTACTGCTCTCCGAACGGAACATTCCTGAAAGTACTGATTGTGTTCATCATTCCCTATCTTATCTGGGAAATCGGCGTGTTTTCCTATGCAAAATGGAAGGGCCTGATATAGGGCACCTTAAAAAGAAGCTCGGCTGCCCTGCCCGCGCTGTTTTCAGCTCCTAAAAAAAGCCCGTCAGCACAGACCGACATGACTGTGCTGACGGGAATGCACACGTTACACGTACAAATCAACGTGCCTGCCCGCATACTCAGGAAGCAGGGGGGCCTGCGCTCCCGGCGCAGACTGCATCAAAGTAACCAGATCATTGCCAGCCGTCTTAATCTGTCCTAACGCAGAATGCAGAAGCTGTACGGATGCCTGCTGCTGTACGGCAGATTGGGCAAGAGCTGTAGAAAGAGCTGCTATATCCATGATCAGAATACCTCCATTATCCAGTATCGGCACCTGCGGCCGTTATCTGCTGAATTTTTTAACAATACCGGCAATCACCAGCGCAGCCAAAAACAAAATGCTCAGGTACACAATAATCAGAACCTGTACCGCCGCAGGGCATACTATCATGGTAATTCCGCACAGTACCGTAAAAATACCGAATATATCGGCAAAATACCCGCTTGCCTTTCCGAGCACAAGGCTTTCACGCCGCTTTTTCATATCTTTTGTACTGCGGGCATCCTGCAGCTTGGCCAGATAACCGCTTGATAAAAAATACATACCGGTACCGGTAAAAATAATTCCTGCCACAATGAACAGAATTCCCACCACCAGAACTTTCGTATAATCCATAATTACTCCAAACACAACCCGTTAACCGGCATTTTTCGGCGCAACCGGTACACCGGCCTCACCGCCATCCGCAGCAGGTGACGCATATACTGCCACCTGCAGCTGTACCGGCACGCCCGCCTGAATCACTGCGGTAAGCCGATGCTGTCCGTTGAGCAGCAGACCTGTGTTCAGAATTTGTACAGGTCTGCTGCAATCAGCTTCCCATAGCCCTTCCTGCATTATCTGCGCATAGTGCTGCACGCGGCGCTCAATAAGCGGACGATTCTGCGTGTTCAGCGTAAGCCATGATGCAGCCTGCTCAGGAGTCACCAGACACAGGCTGCAGGAAACACGAACCAGATTTTTTATATCCGGCAGTTTATTTTTTGCCATACAGCGCGTCAAGCCGGGCATTCAGATCTGCGCGGGCAGCATTGATCCTGTCCATTATATCCTGTCTGCGCTGTGCTATGGCGAGCGGTGCGCCGCAGCTGCAGCAGAATTTGCTGTCGGGGTCGTTCTTTGTACCGCAGCCCGCACAGGTTATGCTGCTGTCAGCCTCAGGTTCAGGTGCAGCGGGCCACTCCGTAGGACTGGCAGGTTTCGCAGGCGTAGCATACAGGGCAACATATCCGGGACTTCCTGCCAGCCCCACAAATTCCCAGTTCCCGGGGTCAGTATCATAGTCGTCATCATCCTGATTGCGTATAATGTCATAGATATCGCCGTCAAATTTCGGATTACTACATGAGACGCAGTCCGTGCCGATCAGCGTATTACCGTCATCATCCAGCAGCTCAAATTCACAGTCACTGTCACAGTCATAGAAATCATATTTGATATTTTCATCGAACCATGCATCCGTAAAGTCGTCATTAGCATCCAGATCAGCAATTCTTGCCTGCAGATCACCGAAGTAATGCAATGACCCGTCCGGCTTGTACTTGAACTTGGCGGCTAAGTGCGTATACGTATCGGTATCCAGCAGATATGCACAGGAAGTATCAAGCTCACCCATGTACAGGCTGTTAAAATCAAATATCCGCTTATGAGTGAATTCGCCGTCTTCGACCACCACTTCCAGATATGAGTTGCTGTCATAGCTGCTCTCGCTGAAATCCTGATGTTCCGTACCAACGATGCGCTCAGGCTTTACCGCCTTGCTCACATCCTTAAGCCATTCAAGCCCGGGAACGTTATTCCCAAGCTCAGAATGCTTTATATCAAGTCCGTCAGGCCAGTCATCGGAATTCCAGTTTATAATATGGGAGCCGTCCTCAAGCACAAACGGCTTACCCTCTACAAACCAGGGATATTCCCTGCAGCACCAGTCAAACACATCCTTTGCTTTCTTTGGATCCGGGGATCCATCTTTTTTCACTACATAAAATCCATAGTATCCGTAGCCTGCACTCATTATAACCCTCGCAGTTTTTTTATTTTGAAGTACCTTTATAAATACGGTTGATTCCAATAGGATGGAATTCTATACCACGTACACCTGGTTTAATCATATCAGCACTGCACTGCTGATACAGCGGGAAAATGACTGCATTCTTCAGTATCATTTCCTCCGCCTGTTTCATGGCCGTCCAGCGCTCCGCCGGTTTTGTAGCAAGATCTCCGTCGTTGCAGTTTGACACAATCGCATCATAGTTCACGTCGGAATAACGGCCGTAGTTATAGTCATTGCCGGTAACCCACATACTCAAATACGTCATAGGATCCGCATAGTCAGGACCCCAGCGCGTCAGCGTAATCTCATAGTTTCCGGCGCCGATCTCTGCAAGACGCTGTGACTTGCGTATATGGTTCAGCTCAATGGTCATGCCCGGCAGCACAGTCTCTATCTGCCGCTTCAGCTCTCTGGCAACCGCCATTACGGTCTCCGTATCATCAGTAACCATAGTAAAGGTAAAAGTATTCTTGCCAAGCTCCTGCTTTGCTTCCTCATAATATCTGCGCGCAGCCTCCGGATCATAGGAGCAGTACTGGGGGAATTCCATAAGATCCACCGTAAAATCCTGGCCTGAGGCATTGAATGCAAAACCGGAAGGAACCGGCGTATAGGTAGGCTGCGAACCGTCCGCAAGCACGTCATTGGTGACAGCCTCACGGTCAAGCGCAAACATCAGCGCACGGCGCAGGTTCAGGTTCTTAAAATCGTCCACCAGCATATTCGGGCTGATGTACCACAGGAATCCGGAGGCTATTGCCTTGAACTCGCTCGAATTCCTTACCTTTGCCACCTGCTCGCCGGCAACTTCTATCAGGTCAAGCTGACCGCCTTCATATTTTGACAAAGCCTCACTGCGGCTTTTTATCACCTCATAATGCAGTCCTGCAAGCTTTATACGTGACGCATCATAATATGCCGTGTTCTTGATGAGCGAAAATGAAGACGCACCGGCCTTAAAGTCTTTCAGAATAAACGCGCCGTTCGACAAGAACGTATCTGCCGAAGTACCGTAGTTGTCGCCGCAGGCTTCTATAAACTTCTGATTGGAAGGGTAGAATGTACAGAAATACAGCAGCTGCTCAAAGAATGAGACGGGAATCTCAAGCTCCACGCGCAGCGTATAGTCGTCGAGCGCCTGAACACCCAGCTGGTTGGGGTTCATCTGCCCCGCACGGATGGCGATCGCATTCTTTATATGTGCAATGTCGCTCATAAGGTATGAATACTCCGCTTCGTTCGCCGGGTCGCAGGCACGCTCCCAACCGTACACAAAGTCATGTGCAGTAACCGGGTCGCCGTTTGACCAGTACGCGTCATCGCGCAACGTGAACGTGTAGATCAGGCCGTCAGGAGATATATCCATTTTTTTGGCGATCGCGTTGACAACCGAACCGTCGGCGGCCATCTGCATCAGACCGTCAACCAAATCTCCGATAATCTCAAAAGAAGTACCTTCCGTTGATTTCTGCTGGTCAATTCTTTCAATGGCAGTATCCAGCATAACATTAAGCACCGCGCCTTTTACATCTTTGTCAGGGAGCGGGCCCTGACCTTTTGCCGCAACTGGATTTTTCCCCGGAAGATGAAGGCCGCAGGAACCGAACAAGACCGCTGCTGCCGTAATTACCATAATAACTAACGATTTCATATGCCGACACCTCTTCAGAATTATTTTATAATTGAAGTACGTTTCTTGCAACCAAAAAACAGTCGGTATCATGCCCGTAAGGCACGTCGATGGAGCAGCATGACGATACAATCCTGCGCATCTTGTATCTGACGTTCCGTAAACTGCTGGTCACCAAGAAGCCTGCGGCGCATATTCTCAGCACATGTACTGCCGCGGGCCCGGCAGAGCGCACGTAAGAGCTTATTATGCAGTGCCTCCGATCCGCCGCATGCAGCAGCAGGAATCAGACGGGCCGTGCTGTTCCATTTTCCGGCGAACAGCCCGGCAAGCTCATCGTCAGGTATGCTCATAATATCACCAAAACGGAATATCCCGTCCTGCACAGCCTGATGAACCGCGGTACAGAGCCGGTACACATCATTATAGTATTTTTTACGCAGGCGTATACTTTTTCCGCAGCTGCCTGTGTAATTCTGGTGCTCAATGCAGTCTGTACTTTTTTCGTACTATTTTTTCGTTGTTTTTACGATACTTTGCTGATATACTTAATAAAGCATTCTTAAGATCGTTTTTATGGAGGAGTCCATGTCAGAAGCGGTTGCTGCACCGGAAAAAAAATACGGCCATATAGCCGTGCAGATTTCTATCAGTATTTTTATTATCATGATACTCTTTTTTACTGTTCTCAGCTTTATAATTTCAAGCAGAGTAAAAAAGGCCTCGCAGGAAGACTATTCATCGTTCAGCCAGAAAATAATAGAAGAAGACGCCGGAAAAATCTCGTATTGGAATGAAGTGCTTATCAATGATCTGCGCATTTATTCTGACAATGACGTTACAAAAGCCGGCGATGCAGATCAAATAATTGCATGGCTGCAAAGTCATACTGCCATCCAGAACACTTTTTTTAATTATATCATGTTCTGTACGCCGGACGGCGTAGGCCACAGCAGCGACGGCAGCGTACGTACCGTTATCTCCAAGAATTTCTACCGCGAAATCATGAACAACAAAAAAGAGACATACGTCTCAAATATTGATTTCCAGACCGACGGCTCGGTGTGCTACTATATCGGACGCGCGGCATACAATGCCTCCAAAAAGCTTATCGGCGTATTTGCAGGTGCCGTACGCCTTGATGAAATTGACCGTATGATCGGCGCCCTGACGCTCGGTCAGAACGGAAAAGTCATCCTTACAGGAAGCAACGGCGTACTTATTTCACATATCCGCGGTCAGGAAAAATATATGGACCTGTCCTACAGCGGCAAAGCCGGATATAAAGGACTTGATGAAATCGGACGCCGCGCCGCAGCGGGAGAAATCGCTGAAGGTTACTATACAGACCCTGACGGCGTACGTACATTCGCTTCATTTGCACCGGTGGCGGGTACTCCGTGGTCGGTCATTCTTACAATCCCCCAGAAACAGATCGATGTGAACGGCAACCGCATGCAGCTTACCATCTCCATCGTCTCGTTCATCATCGCGCTGCTGCTGCTCGCTGTAACCGTTGCATTGCTGGTAAAAGCCATGCATCCGCTTGGACGGCTCAGAAACAGCATTGACCAGATTGCATCAGGCGACGCAGACCTGACTAAGCAGCTCAAAGTAAAAAGTAACAATGAGATCGGTCAGCTCGGCGACGGCTTTGACCGCTTTATGGAAAAACTGCGCACAATAATCAGCGGCGTAAAGGACTCGAAGGAAACCCTTGAAGACGTGAACGTAAGCCTGCTGCAGCGTATCAGCGACAACGGTTCGGCCATTAAAGAGATTATCCACGACCTGAGCGACATAGACTCACAGGTGCACAATCAGGCAGGATCCGTCACAGAGACCGCCAGCGCAGTTGAGGAAATATCCAAAAACATTGAATCCCTGGAGTCCATGATCGAAACCCAGTCCCGCGGCGTGGGCGACGCAAGCGCCGCCGTAGAAGAAATGATCGGCAATATCCGCAGCGTCAACAATTCCGTAGGCTTTATGGCAGACTCCTTTAACGGCCTGATTAAAAAGACTGAAGAGGGCATCATGCGTCAGAATAACGTGAACGAACGTATTCTGAGCATTGAAGAGCAGTCAAAAACACTGCAGGATGCAAACAAGACCATATCCGCCATAGCAAGCCAGACCAACCTGCTGGCAATGAATGCCGCTATAGAGGCTGCGCATGCAGGAGAATCAGGCCGCGGATTTTCTGTGGTTGCCGATGAAATCCGTAAGCTGTCGGAAACATCAAGCGCACAGTCAAAGAAGATCAAGGAAGAGCTGAAGCATATACAGAATGCCATCAACGATGTGGTGAACGCATCAAAGGCTTCCAGTGAATCGTTTGCTGAGGTATCTGAAAGCATTTCAACCACACAGCAGCTTGTTCTGCAGATTAAATCCGCAATGGACGAACAGCAGGAAGGATCCAAGCAGATCGGCGAGGCGCTCAAGCTTATGAACGACAACACCATGGAAGTCCGCTCAGCCTCACATGAAATGGCGGAAGGCAACAAGGCCATCCTGTCAGAGGTTAACCATCTGCGCGAGACCACGGATGTTATCAAGACAAGCATGGTGCAGATTTCAAGCAGCACCGACAAGATCAATGAGTCCAGCTCCGCGCTTGATGAAATATCAAGCAACGTACGTGCTACCGTTGATCAGATCGGCAGCCAGATTGATTTATTTACCGTGTAAGAGTATCATACAGCCATGATAACTCTTACAAGCAGTCAGCGTAAGGAGCTGACATCAGCGGCTCAGCCGCTCAGTGCTGTAGTAATTATCGGACAGAACGGAGTGACCGACGGCGTTACGCAGATGGTGCGCACAACGCTCGCTGATCACGAACTGATTAAAGTTAAATTCAACGCTTTCAAAGAAGACAAACAGGCTCTGTCCGAGCAGCTTGCTGCAGCAGCCGATGCCGCGCTCGTGCGTATTATCGGCAACACCGC
>CACZQF010000063.1 GCA_902783245.1 uncultured Spirochaetaceae bacterium
AGTGGAAATATCATTCTGACAACACCCCTATTTTGATAGATTATACAGAAATATGATGAAAGTGTCAAATAAGGGCTTGACAGCGGCTTTCCCAGGGAAACCTACGGCTCCATAAAACGCGGAGCCGCCGTACATTACAAGCATGCATACTACCCGGCTGGATATCAGTCCGTTTTTCAGCTGAATACCTGACTTCTCTCTAGCTAGATAGGCATCTTCTCTCTAGCTAGAGAGGTGTCTTCTCTCTAGCTAGATAGCTGTCTTCTCTCTAGCTAGAGAGCTGTCTTCTCTCTAGCTAGATAGCTGTCTTCTCTCTAGCTAGAGAGAAGTCTTCCAACTCACTAGATAGAAGACCTCCTTCAAGACAACAAATTATCCATAATTACACTGCAGAAAAAATGCATACACGGGCCTGTTGGACAAACGGCCCGGCTCTGCTATACTCCAGATATGCCGAGGCATTCATCATCCGACACGCTTGTACTCTCCGTATCCCCGAAAGGTGAAAGCAACAGGACCGCAACGCTTTTTACCGCGGAGCTCGGCATTCACTATGCCACGCTTTACGGCGGCCCCAAAAGTAAAATGCGTGCGCTCGTTTCGCCCTACTGCCGCGGCATCATGTATCTGTACACGGATGAGGTACGGCACAGCGCAAAAATCATCGACTTTGACGTAAAAAACTTTCATCCGACCTTCCGGGAAAGCATCTTCAAATCATGGGCGGCGGCGCTTGCCGTGGAACTGCTCGTGCGTACCAGCTGCGCCGGCAGCCCGGCGGAATCCTGGCCGCTTATAAACGGTTTTCTTGACGGACTTGATCTCTGCGATGATGACGCAGGCAGGACGGGGCTCATCCGATTTTTGTGGCGGTACACAGGGCTGCTGGGCATCAGGCCTGATGCCGGACGGTGCTGCCGCTGCGGAACTTCCTTTTTTGACAAAAAAGCGCTATCATATACTACTATAGAAAACGCAGTATACAGTCCCGCGGACAACGGTTTTATTTGTGCGGGGTGTACAGGAGCCACGGATCCGGCCATGCTTTCACTGCACACGGATTCCGTCCGCTACCTCGGTGCACTGTCAGTGCTTGCGCCGCGGCAGGTCAGAAGCATTCCGGTCAGTCTGCGCATGGCGCAGGAACTTAAGCAGCTGACGTTTTTTCTAATAGAAAACTCTGCCGGTGTACGGCTGAAATCTCTTGAATCAGGAATAGGTATTCTATAAATGAGCATCTGGAATAAAAAAACAGTTTCAAAAGAGCTGGTAAAAAAGCTGACCGACAGGTATAAAATCGATCCTATCACCGCCTCCATTTTGTCCCGCAGGGATATCACGTCGGGGCAGGATATCATGTATTACCTTGAGGATGACCTCAGGTTCCAGCACTCCCCTTTTCTGTTCAGTACAATGGAGGATGCGGTAGACCGCATACTTGACGCGAAGGAAAACGGCGAAAAGGTGCTCATTTTCGGCGACAGGGACGTAGACGGCGTGGCCAGCACCACGCTGCTGTACACCGCGCTCAAGGAACTGGGGTTTGACGACGATCACGTTGAGTACCGGCTGCCGGAAGGCGATGATGCATACGGCCTGTCCATGCAGGCAGTGGATGATTTTGCTCAGGCGGGCGGAACGCTCATCATTACCGTAGACTGCGGCATCTCAAACAATGCGGAAGTTGCCCATGCCGCTGATAAATGCATCGATGTAATCATCGTAGATCATCACAATGCACCCGATATGCTGCCGGAGCCTGCCGTCATCGTAAACCCGAAGGTTCCCGGCTCAGGCTATCCATTCCAGGACATCTCAGGCTGCGCGGTGGCATACAAGCTTGCCTGCGCGCTCAGATTCAGCAAGACGGAGCTGTACAAGCAGGATATCTGCCTGCTGCACGTACGCCCGATCAACGAAGCATACACGGTAGAATGCATTAAAATACGCAATCTGGTGCCCGTTGACCAGCTCAACGAAACCATCGTACCGGGAACAATTTCTATAGAACAGACACGTCTCATTCCGTTTCTGGACGGGCAGCAGATTTTTGTCTGGAATGCGGAGCTCACCGCCAAGCAGCTCGGACGCATATTCGGAACCGGCATCGAATTCAACATGCTGGACATGCAGCCGGAAATCGGCAAAATCATGCCGTCAGTGGCAGACAAAAGCCTGCTGACGCTGAAAGACATGTCCAAAATCGCATTCTATAAAGACGGTCCTGCATCCGAGATCGAAGGATTCTACAATCTTTTTGTCACATACGCACAGAAAATGCAGGCAAAAACATGGCCTGCCGACAGCAAGGCTGAGGAAGCTGATCTGCAGCTGGTCATGCTTGCGGCTATATCCGACATCATGCCGCTGCAGAATGAAAACCGTATTTTTGTGCGGCGCGGACTTGACGTGCTCAATGAAGGCCGGGCCCGTGCGGGGCTTAAGGAGCTGCTCGCACGGCTGTGTACGCCGGGCAAACGGATCACGTCGACCGATGTTTCCTGGATCATCACCCCCACGCTCAACGCCGCCGGCAGGCTTGGTCAGCCCGAGCTTGCGCTCAGACTGTTTCTGGCAGAAACGCCTGCAGAGCGTGACGCGCTGGCTGAAAAAATCATCAGTCTGAACACGGAGCGTAAGCAGAAAACAGAAGAGGCATGGGTACTGGGCAAGTCAGCCGCCGAAAACGTAAAGGCAAACGGCGGCAACCTCTGCGTCGTCATAGACGAGCGTATAGACCGGGGCATTACCGGTATTCTTGCCTCGCGCCTCATGCAGTGCTGCAACGTGCCAACGCTCGTAGTTACTTTCATCGACAACGGAAATGCGGTAGGCTCCATGAGAAGCTGCCGCGAATATGACGCTACCGTGTTCCTCAATCAGTTCGGCGATCTGTTTTTGAACCACGGAGGACATACCTACGCCGCCGGATTCAGCTTTAAAAAAGAACGTCTGCAGGAATTCACCGACCGCATAGCGCAGCTGGCTCCGGCCATAGAGCTTGCCGCCCCGGACGAAACCATCAATGTAGATGCGGAGCTGCCGCCTCAGTACATGACGCCGGACCTGCTGAAGCTGGTAGACAGGTTCGAACCGTTCGGAGCCGCAAACAAGCAGCTGACCTTTATGTCAAAATCACTGCCGATCAGCGACATACAGGTTCTGGGCAAAACCGAGCGGCAGCATCTGAAAATCACGTTCAACTGTGGCACGGGCAAATGCCCGATCAAATGGCCTGCCATGTTCTGGGGCGAAGCCGAACGGCTGCACCGAGACCGCCTTGGAAAAAACGACCGGCTGGACATACTCTACCACATCCAGCGCAACACGTTTAACGGCATGGAAACACCGCAGCTTATACTGCTTGATCTGAAGAAATCTGAATAAGGTATATAAGGAGCAAAACATGAATACATCAAATGCAGCACATACAGCACTGCTTACTACAGTGCTCGGCACGCTTCTTTTTGCGGCTGCCGCAGTACCCTGCGCCGCAACAGTCAAAACGGCAGCATACAACGGCAAATCGTACGACATTTCATTAAAATATGACGATGAATGCTATCCCGGCGATGCAGTTTTTATCCGCATGAAGCTCACATCATCACAGGGGTATAAAAAGACAAAGACATCCGCTTCGGTGGAGCTTAAGGATACTAAAAAAAAGCGCATAGACAGTACGGATTTTTTTGCGCTTAAGAACGGCATAAACGGCGTGGAGCTGCTTGCAGGCATTCCGCTTTCATCGTTCATTGCGCCCGACACCTATACGCTGACCATAACCTATTCATTCTCAGGTATGGACCCCATGGAATTCTCCTTGCCGCTGACCGTATTGAAAAAAGAGTTCACAGAGGAAACGATCCCGCTGGACGGGAAAAATACAGCGATAAAGAAAGACGACAGCAAGGAACGCTATCAGCAGATCCAGAAGCTTAATGCCATTCTTGAAACATCGAACCCAGCATCGGTATACCAGCTCAGCGCATTCAGTCTGCCGGTACAGTCCCCCAGACGAACTTCATTCTTTGCGGACAGGAGAATCTATACCTATCAGGGCGGAGGCCAGACAACAGGCCTGCACTACGGCATAGACTTCGGCGTACCGGAGGGAACGATTGTATCAGCCTGCGCGGCAGGAAAGGTTGTCATGGCGGAAATGCGCAATTCCACCGGATACTCGGTCGTCATAGAGCATCTGCCCGGACTGTACAGCCTGTACTACCATCTGAGCTCCATGAATGTAAAGGCAGGCCAGATGGTAAAGCAGCATGATAAAATCGGACTTTCAGGACAGACAGGACTGGCCACGGGCCCGCATCTGCACTGGGAAATACGGCTGAACACCGCGGCGGTAAGCCCTGACTTTTTTACAGGCAACTTTGCCTACGAACCGGTAAAATAATGGGATCAGGCACAGCTGAAACGGCTGTGCTTACTGCCTACTCGGCAACAAGCTGAGGCAGACCGTCCATGCCGGTATAGACGGAATAGTATCTGCCGCTCAGGCACTGCGACAAGTCGATCGTATACAGACGCGTAAAGGCGGTAAAAATACGCTTTGCCTGCCCCAGGGCATAGCGGCCAAGATAGTAGAAGCTTTTCTGCTCCTTTTCCGTTATATTGTCGCCCGCAAGATAGCACCTGCCGTGCTCCATATAATACCGCTCAAGCAGCGTACCTTTTTTACGTGCATCGCTGCGCACGGTATAGGGAAAATACACTTTTCTACCTAAAAAATCAGCGCCGACAAAATCTATGAACAGCGTACTGCCTTTCCAAGACCGTTCGATAACGGCAACCTCGCTGTCCTCAGTATCCATAATGCTGATTCTGGCGCTTACGGTCGCGCTGTTCATATCGTAGGTAGATCCATAGACAATCACGCGCATAATCCGGTGCCTGCCGATCTCAGGCAGCGATTTCGCAGCTCCAAAGCAGGCAAAAAACTGTATGGAAATAACAAAGAACACCAGCATAAAAGCCAGCATAAGTATACAGGAGACAAATTTTACAATAATCTCTTGCGAAGTTTTCAACGGCTGCTCCCGCTATGATTTTAGAGAACCTCGAAAAAGGCCATCTTCAATGTCTAAGTTCTTCGAGGTTCCCTTTACCAGCTCCAGAAACTGCTCCTCGGTAATAACAGGGATTCCCAGAGACGCGGCCTTCACATTTTTGGAAGAGCCGCTGGAAGTATCATTCGTCACCAAATACGACAGATCTTTCGTCACGGAAGATTTTACCGCACCACCCTGCTGCTTGACAAGGTTCTGGGCATCAGCACGCTTCATAGAGACAAGCTCGCCGGTAAAGCAGAATGACAGCCCCGCAAGGCTTCCCGATGCGCCGCCTTCGCTGACCGTCACGGCACCGGAATCCTTGAGCGCACGCATTTCCTGCGCATTTTCCTTGAGCCCCTCAACCGCTGTCCGTGCCATGATGTCTGCAAAACCGTACACGGCTGCCAGCTCATCGGCAGTTGCATTCAGCAGCTTTTCAAGCGTATTGAATCCGGCAGACACCAGCTTTTCCGCAGAGGTTTCACCGATTCCCTCTATATCGAATCCCTCCACATAGGCGGCAAGAGATACGGAACCGTGCGAACGTATGGAGCGGATCACTTTTTCCGCGCCAAGTGATTTTTTTGCTGATGCAATGCTTTCTGTGGTCAAAAAATACGGCGTGAGCATTTCCTCATCAAGCCGGTAGATATCGCTTATAGAACGGAGCTTTCCGTCATTGAACAGTGCCGTCACAAGGCTTTCACCCAGATCCCTGATATCAATCACCGAAATCCATTTAAAAATCTGATGAAGGATACGTTTCCGGCAGTCCCGGTTAGGACAGTACAGCCGGGAGCCTTCATCTACAAGCGTCGAACCGCAGGTGGAGCAGACATGCGGATACTGCACCGGCTGCAATGCGCCCGGAGCCTCATCCTGCTCAGGAACCACGCTTTCGATTTTAGGAATGATTTCTCCGCGCTTTACCACCACCACATGGCTGCCGATGCTGAGCCCCAGCGCCCTGATGGTATCAGGATTCGCAAGGCTTGCCCGCTGCACGGTAGTGCCTGCAAGCTCCACCGGATCGAACACCGCAACCGGCGTATACGTGACTCCGGACTCGCTCCATTCCACCGCACGGACTACGGAGACCGCTTCCTCAAGACTGAATTTAAAAGCTATCTGACGGTCGGGTCGTGCACGGGACGCATCCTCACGGTTTATCGCACGCTCCTTGATCACAAGACCATCTATGTCATACTCAAGATTTTTACGTATCTCCATCACCTGCGAGCGGTACGCAATGACCTTCTCAGGACTGCGGCAGATTTCAAGCGGCACCGTCCTAAAGCCGCAGGATCTGAGCCAGAACACTTTTTCCTCTTCATCTGCGAACGGCTGCTCCGTTCCCGATGCAAGGGCATCATAGACGATCAGCGTCAGATGCTCGCTGCCGGTACCGTCCTTGCGTTTCATAAGGCCGTTCGCGGCGTTGCGGCAGTTCGCCTTGTCAGCATACAGCGTTCTGTGCACCGTATGCGTCATAATCACTTCACCACGGATGCCGCCGGTAAAATCCACGCGGGAGCCGTCACGCATAAGCAGCGGCTGCACACCCTGCATTTTGCGCGCATTCACGGTAATGTCATCGCCGATCGTACCGTCACCGCGCGTCACCGCATGTACAAGCTCGCCATGCTGGTACTGCAGCTCCAGAGAGGCGCCGTCCAGCTTATATTCCACCAGATACTCAGCATACTGATGCTTCGTCGCCCATGCCAGAAACTGCTCCGGGTCGGCGGCTTTTTCCTGACTGCCCATAGGCATAACATGGCGCAGCTTGGCAAAATTACCGGAATCCTGCCCTATCTTCTGCAGCACCGGATGGGACGGAGAAAGCGATTTCAGCTCATCCCACAACGCATCAAATTCAGCATCGCTGATCTCCGCCTCGCCGTTGTAATATGACGCCTGATACTTTTGTATAAGGCCGGCAAGCTCCTGTATCCGCCGCTGATTCGATTCCGATGCTCCAAAATCCAATTCGTCTGCCATAGTTCCCGCCGCTATTTTATAAAATACAGCTCGCTGATACCGCGGCCGCCCGCAATCCCCTTGCGCTCGAATTTTGTCTCAGGACGCCATGTCTGATGCTCGGCAAACCCTTCGTAGGCATTTTTAAGGCCGGGCGTTGCCGTAAGCTCAGCCAGCGCCCATTCGCCATACTCCTGCCAGTCGGTGACAAAATACAGATACCCGCCGCCGCAAAGCTTCTGAGCCATAAGATCCGTACGAGGTCTCGTAATGATCCGGCGCTTGTGATGGCGCTTTTTAGGCCACGGATCCGCAAAAAAAATGTGGAACGCCTGCACGCTGCCGTCAGGGATCATGGCCTCAAGCACCTCCAGCGCATCGTGCTGGATAATATAAAGGTTTTTCAGCCCGCGGTTCTTTATTTCGCCCAGCAGGCTTCCTACTCCGGGCTTATGCACCTCAATGCCGATATAGTTCTTGTCAGGATTGGCGGCGGCAATCTCAGCGGTGGCAATTCCCATGCCGAACCCGATCTCTATGGTCACAGGATTGCTGTTGCCGAACACTGCGGAAAAATCAAGCGGCGCATCCGCATTAAACGGAATACACCATACAGGCGCAAGCTCCGTATAATTGCGCTCCTGGGCAGCGGTCATGCGCCCGATCCGTAAAACATACGTATGGACTGTACGGAAAAAATCAGATTTCTGTTCTGTCAAAACTCCCCTCCACAGCCGCGCTGCATTGTGCTCCTGCTACTAAAACTGCGTCTTTGACCGGTAATCGGGCGGCAGCATACAGATCACCGTACAGTTTTTTGAGCTGCGGTACTCATAGCACCGGCGGCTTTTGACCGCAGAACCGTATTCCTTCCACATATCGTCCGCGGTTTTCCAAGTATTTTTTGCAGCTCCATAATACAATAATTTTTCATTTTCTGCATATACCGCTATTTTCTGCGCCGCAGACTTTCCGAGCACTGACGGCATATCAGCAGGAAGCGCCTGTACCAGCGCCTCGGGGTACAGCACCGAAAAAGACTCCAGCACTTCCTCATCAAGCTTGTTGCGGTATGTGACCGTATAGGCGCCCTGCAGAACCGGCTCTCCCGCACGCGGCAGCAGCACCGTGCTGCCGGCCCACTGATTCGTGCCGTAGGCAAACTGTACGGGCTCCAGAATCTGCCATTCATATGAAGACTTGGTATGCGCAACCGTTATGGCGCCCGTCCGCTGCACCGCGCTTTTAGTCTGGACGAACACGCACAGACGCTGGGACGCAGCCCGTGAAGCGTCCGTATAATCAAACACGACAAAACAGGAGGCCGAAACCGTCTCCGGATGCGTGTCAGCACAGGAAACAACGCCCGTGACGAGCAGCATGCAGAAAACAGCGCCGAGCAGCGCATAGAGGAACAAACTTGCCGAAACAGCGCACCCGCCAGTCCGTCTCAATTCACTATCCTTTATATACTAAATAAATAAGGTATTGCAATGCAAACAAAAAGTAAGATATTCTGTTAGCATGAAACGCGCCGAACGGCTGTCAGCTGTGCTTCTGCTTCCGCTACTGCTTATATTCTCTCTGTCCGCCAGTGCGGCCGGCTATGACACCTGTACCGGTATCTATAATACACTAAAACAAGCCGGTTTGTCTCCCGAAATACAGGAAATAACGCCCGGCGATCAGGAATCTTTTCCCTTTAACATAACGCTGAGCTTTGCGCCCGCCGCAGAGCATGAATATGCCGCCGACACCCGTACAGCAGTTCTGTTCGTATTCCTTCAGAAGGACTTTGAGGCCCGTTCCGAAAGCATCATAGCCGCATTGAAAACGATCGCCGAGCGCCGGAGCAACCTGTATATTCAGGCGCTCATCGCCGATCAGGGCTGCATACCGCTCGGCGAAAACACGAATATCAACGGTATAACATCCTATACCGATTCCGTAAGGGATACGGATACCCTGACCGCAGTGGTCATCCGATTCGATGATACTGCAAAGGAATTTGTGCTTACCCCCGGCGGCAGCGGTGACACCGCTCCCAGCTGGCTGGTACGGCTGCTGTTTACCGCATGCACCGGACAGGATCTGCCCTGCACCATCACAAGCAGCGGATTCCTGTCGCTGTACAAATTCGGCCTGCTGCAGAATGATCCGGTGGTCTCGCCGTTTCTTGCGGCCGCAATACCGTGCACCGCAGTCTCCGTACCGGCAGAGCTGGCCGGCAGCCTGCCCCGGTTCATAGACGCATGTCTGGAGCAGTATCCTGTAAAAGAAACCGCGGAATGGGACCGGCATTATTCAATCATCCAATGGGGCAGCCGGAGCTGGTGGCTGCCGGAAACGCTGTTCATCATCGCATTCATTATCATCGCGGTGTTCAGCCTGTTCGTCATCTGCGGCTTTTCATTCTTTGTCGGCAAAAACAGCGTTCTGAAATGGCAGGAATTCATCAGGCACGGCTACCGTCTGCCGATGATGATCCTGACAAGCGGACTGGCGCTGCAGCTCGGACAGCTGATTACCAGAACCGCAGTACAGCATATGATTCTTTCCCCGATACTGCAGTTTGGTTTTAAGATTCTGTTCCTTTTTATCTTTGTGTCGTTCATCATGATCCTGCAGTTCGTCCTGCACTCAAAGACGTCGCTGTTCATCTACGGCTATCATCAGACCATCATTTCTATCATCAACATCTTTCTTTTCAGTGCGGTCGACCTGTCTCTGCTCACGCTGTTCACCGCTGAGTATATTCTTGTCTATCTGTTCAGGCCGGTAAAACGGATTGTACCGCTCATATGCTCAGGGCTGGTGCTTTTTCTTCCCTTTATGCCCCACCTTATCATTCTGTGGAAATATGCGGATGCGGCAAAGATCCAGAATCTTGTCTATCTGCCGTTTTATCAGAACATGCTGCTTTCCTGTGCAGTGCAGCCCATCCTGATTGTCTGGCTCAGAATCTTTTCAAGGATTTTTGTTTCAGGCCTGCAGACCGGCCGGCGGCTTACGCTCAAGTCCGTCGCGCGGCTTGCCGCCGTGATCCTCAGTATCGAGCAGGCCGTGCTTCTGTTCTTTATCTGCCTTTCATGGCTGCTCATGAAATACCGCTTTATTCAATCAGATGCGCGCGCCCGATCTGCAGCCGTCATAGAGTCCGCTGACCGCACGGCTCCGGCACATCTTTCAGTAAGCGTGCAGGACATTACGTTTCTTGACAATGCGACCAGACAGATAAACATCCGGTCGGATATTCCCGCAGCCCGGTATATTATAACCGTACAGGGCAACGGCGCAGTGCCCGTATACGATTCGCCCTATAATTTCGTCCAGCCGGACAGCCGTGAGACGGTACAGTTCATCATTCCGGACTACCCGCCCCGCACCATACATATTCCGTTCACGGCAGGCGATGACGCTGACGCGCTTGTAAGCGTGACGGCGCTGTACCAGCAGGGTACGGAAGAAAGCGGCCGGTTCATACAGGAAATCCGCGCCGCACGTAAAAACGGAAAAGCGTATGAGCCGGTGGAATGACAGATGCTTCCTGCATATGGATCTGGACGCGTTCTTTGCATCCGTGGAGCAGCTTGACCATCCGGAATACCGGGGCAAGCCCGTCATTGTAGGCGGACTGCCGGGCAGCAGGCGCAGCGTCGTTTCTACCGCATCGTATGAAGCGCGCAGGTACGGCGTTCATTCTGCAATGCCTGTTGCCCGCGCGCTGGAGCTTTGCCCGCAGGGAATCTATCTGCGTCCCCGCATGCAGCGGTACCATGAGCTGTCGCAGCGCGTCATGGCGCTGTTTTCCCGCTACACGCCTGATGTACGTCAGATGTCCGTGGACGAAGCATTCCTTGATCTGAGCGGCACGGAACGGCTGTTCGGAGATCAGTCGGAAACGGCAAAAAAAATCAAGCAGGAAGTGTTTACAGAAACGGGGCTCACCATTTCCGTTGGACTCGCCACGAACCGGTACCTGGCAAAGATAGCATCGGGTCTTTCTAAACCTGACGGCTTCTACGAAGTGCTTCCCGGCCAGGAAACCGATTTTATGCTGTCGCTGCCGCTTGAAAAAGTATGGGGCATCGGCTCCAAGACGCTTGACCGGCTGCATAGAGCAGGATTCAGGACCACGCAGGATGTATACAAACATTCCCGCCAGATACTTGTCACGCTGTTCGGTTCAGCCACCGGCACATTCCTGTACAATGCGGTACGCGGCAACGAAGTGGAGACATTCGAGCCGGCAAAAAGCCATTCGATCAGCAACGAGTCAACCTATCCTTTTGATCTGACGGACCGCTATACGATCGGCACGCAGCTTATGGAGCTGTGCCAGACAGTCATGTTCCGGCTGCTTGACGAAAAGCTTTCATCAAAGACCGTCATGCTGAAAATACGCTATGAAGACTTTTCAACCGTCTCCATACAGGAGACCGGAGACGGCATCGTCACTTCTACAGATGATTTATATGAACGTATCAGCAGGCTGTTCGATACAAAATATGAGCAGGGACGCGGTATACGGCTGCTCGGCGTAGGACTTCAGAACGTGGATTCCGGCCCCGCTCAGCAGGATCTGTTTGATTTCGGCCAGGCAAAAAAGCAGAAGGTCGAGCAGGCTATACTTGCGCTGCAGAAAAAAAATCCTGCAAGCCGCATACAGAAGGCACGGCTGATTGACCCTGCAAAAACAAAAAAGAACAGTCTGCTCATATATATACTGCCTCTGCTGCTTGCCGCAGGACTAAAAACCCCGGTGCATGCGGACGACATGAACCGCACGCAGGCAAGCGGTGCGGGCGCAATCGTGTTCGATGAATCAGCGCTTGCGCCTGCGCAGGAAACTCCGGCATCGTTATTTCAATACCAGATCAATGACAAGCATATCGAATTCCTTGCGGACGGCTACTGGGAGACCGTACTCAAGCAGACGTCGGAGGCAAGCTTCGGTTTCGGCACTCCGTTCACGCTGTCGGCGGGATCGCCGGTGATGGCGCAGCAGGTGGACATGACCGTATGGTTCATGCTGAATAAAACATGGTACTTTGAGGCATCATTTGCCGACGGCTTTGATAAAAACACCGTGGCCGCAGGCTACCGCGGTGACGGTGCGCTCAAGGAAGCCCGAGTTGCGAACAGGGGCATCGTTTTTCCTTCCTCCTATTCCATTGACCAGGTAAACCGCGGAATCGGCGGCGGAAACAATCAGGCGCCCGGCGTATCGCTGCATTTCGCCGATCCCGGGGACGGCCGGAAATGGACCGGAGACTTTGCATTCCGGTACGACATGCTTGAGTCGCATGATAAAACATACTACGGCTTTAATAATGTCTCCGACAAGGATATCGCTCCATCCGGCTGGCTTACGGGGCAGATCTACGTGCTGCCGGCAGACACCATAACCGCGGCCGTATCCGCGGTGTACGTAGAGTCGAGCGGCGGAAGCTACAAAGACGAAAACGGCAGGACATATAAAAAGCTCGCATCATCCCAATGGATGACGCTGCCTGCCCGCAGCCAGCTGCTGCTGTCTTCAGATGCGGGCGCTGCAAAAAAGAACGGCGTACTGCCCGCCGTAGCGATAGAGTTTACCGGAACAGCAGCAGAAACGGTACGGGCCGCGCTCGGAACCTACGGAACGAACGTACGTAACGCTGACGGTACCCGGGCAGCAAAGGGCAGCGGATTTCTCGGAGCCGTGCAGGACTATTTCGGTTCCGCAGCAGAAAGTGATGATGCCGTGACCGTACCGAACGTAGCTTCCTTTTCTTACGGCGGCAGCGGCAGCACGCCGGACCCGGGCGGCACGTCTACGGACGGTTTTTTTACCCGGTTCAGGAACGGCCCGGGCACGCAGCTTCTTTTAGTACAGCACCCGGCCGGCTTTTCACCGTTCGCCGCAGCGTACCGCTATGACGGCGGCACAACAGCCGCCGATGACGTGCGTGTAGTCTCGGCTTCCACAGGAAAAGAATCCTCGCTGTATCTGGCAGAGACTGCCGATGACGTGACATTTGTGTCGGATGACTTTTTTTCCGACAAACGTACCTATGCCGACGTCTACGCATTCGGCAGCACGCCTTCGGCCGATGCGGCTCGGGAACCGCGCGTGCGCTATCCGTTTGCGGACGCATATCCGGGATGGTACCTCGGCTACCAGGAGCCCTCAGATCTGACGGTGCGGCTCAGAACCTACACACCGGTCGCACGGTTCGACATCGGTACAAAAGCCGTTCCCGGTACCGTGCAGGTCTATAAAAACGGCGTCATAGACAGTAACGTTTCCTACGACGCAGAATCAGGCACGGTCACTCCCTCAGTATCCGTGTCGGACAGCGACCGTATCTACATCACCTGGTACGAAGACAGCGCATCTTCTGACAGCGGAGCCGTCACCGCAGCCGCCGGTTTTCTCTGGAATTTTACGCCCGCGCTCAGTACGGACCTGTCGTTTTCAACGCGCTGGGCATACAGTCCTGACAAAAAATATGCGGACGCTTCGTCATCCATGCCGGGGTTCGCCGCTGCCGCAACCAGAACGGCGTGGAAAACACCTGATCTTGAGCTGTCGAACACTGCGGCAGTAACGGCGGAGCAGCTGAACACCACCGGCTACTACCGCATTCTGGGTATGAGCGACGCCGCACCGCAGACCTCGTACCTGACCAAGAACGCCGCAGTCTCATTGCCCTCGGGATTCGTGCCCGTACTGAACAAGCGGCCTGCTGAGGCTGCAGACGGAACAGTAACCATGCCTGTACTTTCCGACAGCTACAACGGTTCGGTCAAGGCGGCGGAAGGAACCACGAGCAGCGCGGTCTCAGGCTATATCGTTCCCGTGTCATGGGATTTCAGCAGCTGGAGCGGCACAACGCCATCCGGCAGGCCGTGGGCCGCCACGGCCATAAAACTTCCGTCCGGCGCCGCGCTTGCTTCGGCCACAAAATTCACGATAGCGCTGCTGTCAGAAGATGCATCAAAGCAGGAGTACGACCTGTATCTGCAGCTCGGCGTGCAGGCAAGCAGCGACTTTACCGTAGAGGACTCATCATCCGTACCTACCTGGCACATCTACAGCTCCGGTTCCA
>CACZQF010000064.1 GCA_902783245.1 uncultured Spirochaetaceae bacterium
CCCCGCTCCGGCGTGAAGTATCGGCTGTGCTTTCCGACGGCCGCCGTACTGCCGTGTTTCGGCCTCAGAATCCTATGCGCGCGGAACCTTCTTTTTCGTCCTGCATCCTGCACAGCTCGTCGATTATGTAGGCGGCGGAAAGATCCTGCTTGTTCATAAAGCGGATGCGGCTTGCCAGCACGCCGAAGTCACCCGGCGTGACGGTGTCCGTCCGTGCAAGCCGTGCAAGCGCTTCTTCGGAAAACGTATATGCGCTGAAATATTGCTCGAGCATGCACTGTATGCCGTCCCGGGTGAGCGGTTTGAATTCTACGATCAGATGGAACCGGCGGTTCATGGCCGCATCCATGATGTGCTTGAGGTTTGTAGTGCAGATCATGATGCCGCCGAATTCTTCCATCTGAGTCAGGAACTCGTTCACCTGCGTACGTTCCCAGCTCATGTGCGCGCTGTTACGGTCGGCAAAGAAGGAGTCCGCCTCATCGAACAGCAGGATGCTGCCGGTGCGGTCAGCTTCCTCAAAGGCGTCCTTGATGTTCTGTTCCGTTCCTCCTACGTATTTGTCCAGAATGTCGGATGCACGCTTTAAAAGAATCTTTTTTCCAAGGCTCTGCGCTATGTACCGTGCGAATTCAGTTTTACCGGTGCCGCTTACGCCGTAGAACAGAATACGGATGCCGCATTCGCTGCTCCGCGTGCAGTGGTTTTCTTCCGCAAAATCCTGCGCATTCCGGATCATCTGTACCAGCTGGTCGGGATCGGTTGATACGTTGAGCGCACGTTTGTCATAGCTTGTGCCCACCGTTTCGCGCATCTTTGCTTTGCCGTTGATGAGCAGCGCATTCTCTTTAAGTATGGTCTGTACGCAGTTAATGAGCTCGTCGCGTTCTTCTCCGCCTAAGCTCCTGATGGTTTTGACTACGTTGTCTACCGATGCGCCCGTTACGCTGTACCGTTCCATAAGCCCCAGAATCTCGGAGCTGGTCTGCCGGGGCAGGTGCAGCGGCAGAAGCTTTGTGCTGGTGATGCTGCGCAGCTGCTCACGGGACATGGATTCGAATTTGTATGAAAAGTTGAATCTGCGCAGCGTGGAATCATCTATCTGTGAGGTGAAGTTCACGATCCAGATGATTTTATTTTTGCCTGTATCAAGCATAGTATTTACGGTTCCCTTGTTTTTTGCGGGAGATGTTAGGCCGAAGAACGTGATGTCCTTTGTTTTGAGCAGCGTATCCGCCTCATCGATGATAAGGACGGTGTCCGGTCTGTTGATAGCGAGCAGCAGGTTCAGACGGCAGAGTACTGAATCAGTTGTTTTGATGGAGCGTGCCATCTCCGCCTCGTTTCTGAAGATGAGCGGCTTAAGACCTGATGCGGCCGCAAGCGCACGCGCATATTCCGTTTTGCCGCTGCCGGGCTTGCCGTACAGCAGCAACGAAATATTCTCCGTACCGCAGAGCATGCGGCGCATAATGACGGACGCCTCTTTGTTTACGTTGAAGCTGTCAAGATCATAGGCATTGCTGCAGTCCGCCTCTTTTACCAGATCGTCAAAGAAGACGTCCAGACTCTGGTTCGCGATGCTGTCTATGGTCTCGTCTTTGAGATCGCCGCTTTCATCGATAAAGCCGAATGAGCGCAGCGCACCGTTGGCACGGAACAGCGCGGTATATTGCCGGGAGTTCATGCCGAGTTCTGTGGAACGGAACTTTGTTAAAGAATCCTGAGACAGTTTGTTCGTAATCGCCTGAAGCTGCGGCATGAGCATGCATCTCCATGAAAACAGCAGGTATTTAAGCTCTGCGGGAGTCAGGCTGATTGAGTCCGTAAGAAACTGCACGGCGGACATGTCGTCCAGCGCATGGTGAATATGTGAAGGAATCTTTTTGAGCGGCGTAAGCTGCTTCGACGGCTTTTTTTTCAGCAGAAAGTTCGCCACGAGCAGGGAAATGAATGCTTCGTCTTTATCTTTCAGAAACAGGCAGCGGTAGAGGTTTACGGCGCACATGTCGATCTTGAAATAATCATCGGGCATCCTGCGCTCTATGATCATGTCTTCTTCATATGCAAAGAAAATGTCGCTGGTACAGAATGTTTGACGGCGCCTCTCACTGCCGCCGTCAGCCGGCAGCCGGTGCAGACTGCCGGTATTCTCGGCCTTTGTCACGGTTTGCACGCAGTATTCTGCCACCTGATCATAGGTGTTGAAATGAGCGGCAAGCTTTAAAAAGATGTCTATCAGCAGATGGCGGATGGTTCTGATGTCGTTGTCATCCTGCTCTGTCAGTTTCGAAAGAATATACAGATAATATGCAATGGCGTAGCAGTCATTCTGTGAAAGGTCTTTTATGCTTACAAAAACTTTTTTTTCCAACTTTCTTCTAAGAAGGCTCATAACGCTCCTGTAACAGAAATAAATACTGTTTTCAGCTGTTACTATAGCGCGTTCAGATCAGGCGTAAAGTGTTTTACAGAGAAAAAAATATACAAGAGCGCCGAGAGCTGCCGCGTGTACTCTGCAGCCCTCGGCGTGTGTATTAGAGCAGGGACAATGCCGTTTTTATCATCGGTTCAAGCGCGGTGAAGCAGGAGGTGTCGAGCACTTCACCGGTGACGCAGCTGGCTACGTTGGTAACGATCGACAGCGCGCTTTTGTTCAGGTATGCGGCATTACAGTACAGCGCGTAGGTTTCCATGTCCTGCGCCAGACAGCCCATGCGTGCCCACGGCTTCCATGCCTTTTCTGGCCCGAGCGCATTGTACTCGCTGTACATGTCCGAAGAAAAGAGCGAGCCCGCCGCATAGCCTATGCCGTTTTTCTTTGCGTATTTTGCGGCTTTTTTGAGCAGCGTAAAATCAGCGGAAGGACTGAAGGTGCCCGGCAGCTGATACTGGTATGCATAGTTTGAGTCGGTGCATGCGGTCATGGCAAAGATCAGATCACCGAGATTCTGCCACGGCTGAAAGCCGCCTGCCGTACCGATGCGCACTATATGCTCCACGCCGTAGAAGGCAAAAAGCTCGTAGGAATACAAGCCTGCCGACGGACCGCCCATGCCGCTGCCCATTACGGACACCGGCTCTCCCTTGTAGGTGCCCGTATAGCCGAGCATGCCGCGTACGCCGGTAACCTGCACCGCGTCTTTCAGAAAGTTCTGCGCCACGAACTGCGCGCGCAGCGGATCGCCCGGAAACAGCACGAACGGTGCGATTGCTCCTGCTTCCGCCGCATTGTGGGGTGTGGGAACTTTAGCCGCCGCGGTCTCCTCCGGTGTAAGCTCGTCTGTCTGTATTTTTTGTCTTGCCATGATATAATCTCCTTTGAATCTGCAAATCTGCTGCCGATAATAATACTATGAAATTGGAAAAGTATACAGCGGCAGTCATCGGATTAGGCCGTATCGGGTTTACGCTCGGCTTTGACCGGCGCAGGGAGCAGCCTGCATCTCATACAATGACCCTGCTGCAGAACAAGCGCATCTCTTTGGTCGCGGGCTGCGATACTGACGCGGGCCGCTGTGAGGCATGGCGTGCAGAGGTGCCAAAAGCTGCCGTATACTCAAATACAGCTCATCTGTTTGCAGCATGCAAACCGGATATTGTGGTCATCGCCGTAAATGAAGACAGCCATCTGGAAACGGCGCTTACGGTAATAAAGTCGCGGCCCCGGCTCGTGATTCTTGAAAAGCCGGTGGCGCTGACCATGGCGGACGGTTTGAAAATTGCGGAGGCAGTCGCGGAATACGGCGTGCCGGTGCTTGTAAACCATGAGCGGCGTTTTTCCGCGGACTACATGCTTGCGCATGAATACATGAAGCGTATCGGAAGCATCCAGCGCATTACCGCGGAGCTACATTCCGGCCTGCGCGTATACAGCCCTGAGGATGAAAAGACCGGCGCCTACAGTCTGATACATGACGGTACCCATCTGGTTGACATCGTGCATTACCTGCTTGAGGACGAAAAGCTCCAGTTTCCCGTCATTACCGGTATCTATCTTGATCCTGATGATAGAAACGTTGTGCGCAACGTATGCGCGCATTATCATACGGCTGCCTGCGCGGACATTTCATTGAGCTTTTCCGGACGCAGCACGTTCTTCGGTTTTGAGGTTGACATTCTTGGCACTAAGGGCCGGATACGTATCGGAAACGGGCTGGCCGAATTCTATAAGGTGGCGGAATCTACGCTGTACAGCGGCTTTTATTCGCTTGCTAAAGATACTTCCGTCAAAGTGCCTAAAAAGACCGGTTATTTTGCGAACATGCTTCAGAACGGCATAGATTATCTGGACGGAAAGCATCCGCTTAGATCGACCCTGCTCAACGGCCTTGACGATCTTGAGGTGCTTGAGGATATAAAAAAGCAGATAACGACATTCTACCTGCGGTAGCAGCTGTCAGCGGTGAATAGCACGGAATCAGTTTTGTATTTCTATGCAGAAACCGGAAAATAAATTTACGTCCTGTAGCCGCGATAGCGGCTGCAGGACGTAAAAACTGATTTTTGTGGACGGATAGGTTTACACCTTGAACTGATCCACCTGCGTACCGATACGGTATATGGTTCCGCTGATGGATGTGGCCACGTTCAGCAGTGAGTCATCGTCCTCCTCGATCTTACGGACGTTTTCTTTCATCTGGTCGATTCTTTCTTTTACGGAATCAGATGACTGCTTGAGGCTGCCTACATCGTCTACGATCGCAACCCGTGCCTTGTTTACATCTTCCGAGGCTGCCGTTACCTGATGTGTGGTATCGTTCATATAGCTGAGCGCCTCGCCGATCTGCTTGGATCCTTCCGTCTGCTCCTCCATGGCAAGCCTGATCTGATGCACGAGGCTGCCGGTTTCTTCTACCTGCCCCATGACTGCGGAGAATGACTTTTCGAACAGCGATGCGGATTGTACGACATGCGAAATTGAAGCGAGTATCTTTTTCAGCTGCGTACCGATATTCTTTGACTGTGATGAAGAGTTTTCCGAAAGTTTTCTGATTTCGTCGGCAACTACAGAGAAGCCTTTGCCGGCTTCACCTGCGTGCGCGGCTTCTATGGCGGCGTTCATGGCCAGCAGGTTCGTCTGCGATGCGATTGAAGAGATGACGTTGTTGGCGTCGTTGAGCATCTTTGACTGGTCTTCGATCTGCTGAATCTGCTCGCTTACTTCTTTCTGGCGCTGGATTCCGTCGTTCACGTTGTTCTGGAGCACATCGAATTCCTCGGACATTTTTTCAATGGACGCGGACACGGAGTTGATGTTGCCGATCATCTCGGTTACCGCCGAAGATGCCTGCTGCACGCCTTCGGTCTGTTTCTGCAGCATGCTGCGCAGTGACTCCATGGTCTGTGATATCATTTCGGACGCCTGCACCGTGCTGTCAACTTTGTTGTGCTGGACGTCGATCTCCTCATCCACGATCTTTATGCCGTTGAGCATATTTGCCAGGAACGTGGAGTTATCCTGTACCATGTTGCTGAGCCGTGCGCCGTATGAATGCAGGTCATCCTTGGAGCCTTTGATCTCGCTGATGATGGTCTGCAGCTTTTCTGTAAAGCTGTTGAAACCTTTGACCACGTTGCCGACTTCGTCATTCGACGTGCCGTGAAGCCGCTTGGTCAGGTCCGCGTTACCGGTAGCCACATCTTTAATGGCGTAGCTGACGCTGTGGAGCGGCTTGATCGTAACATACATGGTAAAGAATACGATTCCTGCCGCTATGGCAAGCGCTATGACGCTGATAAAGATCATGTTGCGCAGAAGCTCTGATATGCCGCTGAAAAAGTCGCTGTACGGCGCGGTACAGATTACGGACCAGTTGCTTTCCGGAACCGGATGATATGCGATTGAGAACCTCTGCTTAAGCTTTTTATCGTAGTATACGCCGGCGCCCGCCTTGCCGGACCGGATATCTTCATAAATGGCGTCAAAGCCTTCCACATCGTTCATGCTGAAGGATTCGCCCTGCTTGATCAGGTCTTCGTTTTCATGGGCTATGTACTTTCCGGTAGTCGTGTTCACTACGAATGGATGTGATTCTTTGCCGATGACGATACGTGAGACGGTATGGCAGAGGTCGGCGGCATCAATGACGGCTGAGATTTCTCCGATATGGTTGCCGGATGTACCGTACACGGGAATTGCATAGAAGGTGCACAGATGGCCGTTTACCGCACTCCAGTTCGGATCCATAAGCGCTTTCTGCCGGTTCATGGAGATTTTCAAGTATTCGCGGTCATGCAGATCGCTCCATTTTCCGGTGGTGGCATATCCGATGCCTTTTTCGTTGAAAAAGCCGATGCCAAGATACTTGGGATTACCTTTTACGGCGGTATTTGCAAGCACCCATTTGTCATGCATGTCCGTGTCGTCATCCCTGATGGTAGAAAGATTGGCAAGCGCCTGAAGCGTGGTGAACTCACGGTCATTCAGGTTAAAAATTTCGTGAGCCGTTGCTTTAGCCAGATTGATGTTCGAAGTGGATACAGCCTCCGTCAGCTCCCGTTTGGAGGTGCTGTAAGAAAACCAGACTATAACGCAGCAGGTAAGCACCAGAATACTTAAAACCGCCGTGTTTATTTTACCTTTTAATCCCATTGGTAGTACTCCTTACGTATTTGTATATTCAGCTACTGAAGCGCGGCGCTTGCCTGCGCCGTGACGATAGCATAGATTTTTTTATTCAGCGCGGCATGCGTCTCTTTGCTCAGGTGCGGCGAGCCGTCCGGCTGCGTGAACATAAAGATAAACAGGTTTTTGCCTTTGCTTGCGCGCTTCATGATCAGTACCGCGTCCGTCTTTATGAACAGACCGTTTATAGACAGCTTTACATCATGCAGCTGGCCGTAGATGGGCAGGCTATCAAGCCCTGCCTTTACATCGCAGGAAAAAAACTCTGTGTTTACGTCAATGATATGCTCGTTGAAGTTTTTGCCGTTCAGCGCGAAGGATGCGGCACTGCTGTCATCGCAGACTGCGCGCACCATGGTACGCCGTCCGCCGGCGCCGCCTTTGTCAAGCACGCGGCAGAGCACCTCGAAGTTTACCTTCGGGTTGTCTCCGAGTCCGGTACAGCCGCAGACGAGCATGCGGCCTGCGGCAAGCGCCGAAACTTTCTGCTCCTGATCTGCTGTCCCGTTAATGCGGTACAGCAGTCCCGCACGTACTGAGCTGCCTGCGGCCTGCAGCATGTCCGGCAGCAATGTGTGCTGTTGTATTTGGGTGTCATCTGAATCTACATAGATGAGCAGCAGTGATTCCGGGTACTGCTCCGCTATTCTGGCTATACGCTGCTTGAGCGGCGCGGGTGCCGTTTCTTGTATAAAATAGGTTTCAAATCCATGTGACAGAAAATCCTCTGCAAATGATGCGGGGATCACTTTGGAATTCTGTGCAACAAAAAAGACCTTTCGTCCAAAAATATCGATGTCAGTCATAAGATAATCTTTATTATACTATACTTTTATGGAAAGAAAAGGAAAAAGAATGGCGAATGTAAAAAAAACTTGAAAGCATGCCCTGCGGAGATCAGGGGGGACGGGCCTGCGGTAGAGAAGTGTTCTAAAATGTAATTTTAGAACACTTCTAACGTGCAGATTAGAAGTGTTCTAATCTGCCGGACAACATTTTATTAAGTCATTCCGGTACGTTCGTTATACAGGAAGAACGTCGGAACCGTTTTCTTCGATTATTTGCAGATATGCTCCGAGCGTAAGTACCGGAACCCATGCAACACATATGTCATACCAGCCTTTCTGATGATCCTGTCTGTCAAAATAATCCCATGCCGTGTAGTTCATTTGTTCCGGCTGCCAGCCGTATAACGCTTTTGAACGCCCTAACGGCTGTTGCGGACAGGATATCAGCTGGCGGCATGCCTGCATCATCATGGCAGCTGCCTGCATATAGAACTTGTCATGTGTATTTTTGTACAGACGTAGAAAATCCCGTGCAAGATACATTCCGTAAAAGTCATGGTGGTGGTGGGCCACGGAAACAGAAGTCATGCCGGTGGTTTTATACTGTGCTTCGGCAAGCGGACTTCCGGCCGGAAACTGCATGTCATACAACCACATCCAGGTGTATACAAAATGCGCTGCTTTTATACTGTCGTCCAGATACCGCTGTTTCTTTGTATATGCATACATATCAAGGCTTTCACGCAGCAGCACCGCGGCAGATTCTTTGTCAAATGCATCGGCGTCCAGCGTATCTCCATAATAGTCTGCGTTATCTATCATCTGATGGTAGTATTCTGCGCTTTTTTGTATGGCGGTTTCTATAGCGGCTTTTTCTGCTGCGGCGGCATAGGGCTGCAGCGCAATAAGAAATGAAGTGATATAGGCTCCGTTCGTACCTTTTGTATTTACCGCTGTGCCGGCCGGCGTCCACCATCTGCCGAAGTTTCCGTCGGATAATTGATGCTGTATATAAAACTGTGCAACACGTTTCGGCAATTCAATAAATTCATCAATGATTCTGCCGTTTTCTCTGCATGTTTTATACAAGTTGATATAGGCAAGCATCGCCTCTCCGTTACACCGGGCATTAATAAGGCTGCCGTATGCATTGTTTTCGGAAATACCCAGATAGCCGCCCCATATGTTTTTCTTGATATCGTAGTTATCGCGATAGATACCGTTTTTTTCCGGATCTTCGGCCTGCAGAAAGAACCGTCCGATTTTTTCCGCGGTGTCCGTATCGTTGTTCTTCGCGAGTATCCAGGCACCTTCTATACTCTTTACTAAAAAAGACGCACCGGTAAAATCATACACAGCCTGTAAAGATCCGTTGTCTTTGCCCATCCGTATCCAGCTGTATGTATCGGTGCTGTCTAAAAGGTATCGTATATGCGCTGTTTTTAATGTATACCAGTCATGCCATGACACTTGAGCGGCTGTGCTGCTCTGCCGGTTTTCCAGATACGGCAGCACCGCCTGAGTAAACTCACGGTAAAAAGAAAACAACGTATTTGCGTCCGGATTTTGATACGTTTTTGTATAGCAGAAAAGTTTCCGCTGTATGTTTGGTGTACTGAAAGTCACTGTTTTATCGGCAGGCGTCTCTTTTCGCGTCTTTCCTTGATACGAATAGGGGATTTCTTCCGGAGGAATAGAAACAAACAGGCTGCAGCTGTCTTTGACCGATCTGACGCCGATGCTGGCTGACACTTCACATGAAGCGGCTTTGTCCAGACAGAATGCAGTGTAGCAGTTTCCCTGATGTAAGATGATACAGCCCGGAAGCGGTGTTCTGTCTTCCGAAATGGAAATTCCGTTCTGATACGGCCCCTGTATAAAAGCTCCCTGTCCGCAGTTATTTTCGCGGTAGTAGACGGCGGGAATGAAAAGTTCCGGATTGCCGCCGGGACCTTGCAGTGTAGATTCAAGCCGGATATGTTCAGTGTGCGGAAGCTGCCAGTCCAATAGATACGCTTTGAGTGCTCCGCTTATAGTTTTTTCAGTCACAGTGCCGGTATATTTCATTGTTTAACCCTTTATACCTGTTGCCGCTAATCCGGCGGCGATTTGCTTTCTAAAAAGTCCGAAGAACACAAACTGTGGAATAGATGCAATGGCGGCTCCGGCCATGATCATTGCATATTCTGTTCCCTTTGTGCCCTGAAAATTTGCAATACCGACGGTAATAGTATATTTGATAGATTCATTCACCGCAATGAGCGGCCAGAGAAAATCATTCCATGCATTGATAAAAGAGATGATAATAGTTGTTACTATGGCAGCTTTTCCGAGCGGTATCATAATCCTCAGGAATATTTGAAACCGGTTTGCGCCGTCGATAAAGGCGGCTTCTTCTATGGCATAGGGAATATCTTCATAGAACTGTTTTATGATAAATACACCGATCGGCATGGCCAGCCGGGGTAATATAACCGCTGCCAGCGTATTGAGGATTCCGTAGCTGTTGAACTGCATGTATAGCGGAATGATGATGACCTGAAACGGTATCATCATGGCCGCCATCACCAACCAGAACAGGATGCTTCGTCCGGCAAATTTAATACGGGCAAACGCATAGGCGATCGGTATGTCTAAAATAATGGTGGCAATGGTTGTACCGATTGAAACGATGAAGGAGTTGGTAAGCCAGGTCAGAATCTGCGTGGATACAAACGCCTTTTGATAGTTATACCATGTCGGATGCCGTGGAAACAGCTGAAGCGCGGAAACCATAACGTCTTTTTCCTGCTGTAGTGATGTTACTATCAGCCAAAATAACGGGAAAAGCCATATTCCGATGATACTGATAAAAACAAAGTTGAGGAGATAGTGTTTTTTCATTTTTTCTCCGATGCTAATACTTTATACTGGATGAGCGAGATAATCAGAATAATAAAAAAGAGTATGTAAGCCATAGCTGAAGAGTAGCCCATGCGGAAGTACTTAAAACCGCTTTCATAAATATACTGTACAAGAACACGGGTGGAGCCGTGCGGGCCGCCTCCCGTCATTACATATACCTGACCGAATATATTGAACGAGGCGATTATCTGCAGAATAAGGCAGAGTACTGTAGTAGGCCGTTCCAACGGAATGATGATATGCAGTACCGTCTGTATATAGGATGCGCCGTCTATTTTGGCCGCATCAAAGATTTCTTCAGAAATCTGCTTGATTCCGGCAGAAAAGAGAATCATGTTAAAACCTGCCGTCCACCAGATAGTTGTGATGATAATGGACCATATTGCGGGCGACGGTTCTGTCAGCCAGCCGACAGGGGCAATGCCTGCAAGCTGCAGCAGTTTATTAAGAATTCCGTAGTTTTTTTGAAATATCCATGCCCAGAGGGTGCCGATGACGGTTATTGACAGTACATACGGAATAAAAAATACATTTTCTGCCAGTCCTCTGAGCTTTGATTTTGAGGTTATGAACAGAGCCATGAGAAAACCTGTTACAAGCAGCAGCGGCGTTGATATAAGGACAAAGAGGATGGTATGCCAGAGACTGGAATAGAACGTTGCGTCTTTAAAGACCGCAATGTAATTACCAAGACCGATCCATTTTCTGGTGGAAAGTATATTCCAGTCAAAAAAACTGATAAAAAAACCGAAGATCATCGGGAATACAAGAAATAGTGCAAATGCTAAAAAAAACGGCAGACAAAAGAGCAGACCGTCTCTTGTATCTGAATTACCAGGTATCATTTTTTTGCTCCGTACAATGACAGGGAACAACAGACCGGCTCCCTGTCATTGTTTATTCATAGTTGCTTTGAAGACTAAAGCTTTTTGAGAAGCCCGTTAGTATTGAGCGAGAATCTCGTTTACTTTCTGTTCCATAGCATCAAGGGCCTGCTGTGCTGACTGATTGTTCGCTACAGCTGCTTCAAGAAGATCTGAAAGGTTGTCATAGAGCTGCGGCCATGCCGGGGTTTTCGGCGCGGCAATGACAGAATCGACTGCCGTTACATAATCCGCACGGTACGGAAGGGCTTTGAACGAATCCTTTGTACGTACTGAAAGGCGGGTAGGAATATGTCCTGCTTTTGCCCACATATCGGCATGAGCGGTCATCCACAGGATGAATGTCTTTGCGGCTTCAAGTTTTGCCTGATCCATCTTTTTCTGTACAGGAATTGCGAGCGTATGAGAATCTGCCCATGCTCCGGGTGCTCCCCACAGCGACGGGAACGGAGTTGCGCCGAAATTCAGACCAGACTGTCCTTCCATGGCGCCTGTCGTCCATACGCCGTTGAAGTAGAATGCCGCTTTTCCTAAGCGGAAGTCCGCCATTGCGGTATCGTAGTCATAGCCTTTCGGGGTGACCTTGTATTTGTTTACGGAGTCGATGAGATCCTGAACTACTTTTAAGCCTTTTGCATTGTTGAAAGCAGCTTTTTTGTTGTCAGCCGTAAGGATTGCGCCTCCCAGCTGGCCCATACCGGAGATAAAGGAACGGGTGAGCGTGTATGCCTTGTATGTTGCTGTGGTATTGTCCATGTCCAGACCTACAGCACCGGTTTTTTCCTGTACGGCTTGGGCGGCGGCCATCAGTTCTGCATAGGAACCCGGCAGCTTGGTTATACCGGCTTTGGCAAGCAGGTCTTTGTTGTAGTACATGATAAGCGGGTGTACATCCAGCGGTAAGGAGTAGAGCTTACCGTTGAAGCGGCAGGGATTTATTGCTGCGGGGACAAAGTCTTTTATTTCATCCTGATTGGCGGAGAGCAGGTCGTCCAGCGGGTAGAGCGCTCCGCTGCTTACATACGGCAGCATGCTGTCGCGGTGAATAACGACAACGTCAGGCGCATTTTTACTTGCTAATGCCGTTGTCAGTTTTGTGTAGTAGTCGGTATATTTTGCGGGATCTGCCTTTAAGACGATATCTGTATGTGTGCGGTTGAATTCATCAACCATGGCATTAAAGAATTCACCGTCACCTCCTGTAAAAAGTGACCAGAATGTTACTTCTACAGGTTTTTGAGCAGCATCTTTTTTTCCGCCTGCAGAAGCCGTTGACAGACATACTCCTGCTAAAAGCAGAGAGCAGACAACTTTTACAATGACTTTTTTCATGAAACTTTCCTCCTGTTATTTTTTCATGAAACGATGAGTCCTTTTGGTAGACTCCCGAAATATTAAACGCGTATCGAGAATTTTTGTCTCGTACGGTATGCTTTCGTCTTTTATATGCCGCAGTAATTCGATAACAGCTTCTTCTCCAAGCCGGTATTTGGGAACATCGACGGTACTGAGCCTTGGCTGCATGTATTGTGAAATATCAAGATTGTCAAATCCGAACACTTCGATATCTTCAGGAACTGCTAAATCGTTTTCATACAGCGCTTTCAGCGCGCCCATGGCAATGAGATCATTAAAGCATACAACGGCTGTAAAACCTCTTTGAAATTTAAGCGCCTGGTTCAAGGCGCTGTATCCGTCGTCAATATGCCCCTTTGTTTCGATTATTAACGATTTGTCAGGCGTAACGCCGTTTTCTTTTAGTGCTGCCATGTAGCCGGTAAGACGGTCCAATGAATTGCTGATAGTTGCCGGACCAGTAATGTACAGGATGCGTGTATGGTTGTTGTCGATCAGATACTGTACGATCTCTTTGGTGCTTTCATTGTCTTTATGTAATATTGAATGGTTTTCCAGCCCCAGAACTTTTCGCCCTGCAAAAATAAACGGCATGGGTAAGTTTTGATATAGTTTGGTTGTTTCGGTGTTGTTATAGAGCGGAATACTGATTATGCCGTCTACATGACGTCCTGTCAGTGTCCGTAAGGCATCGCATTCATTTTTGTAGGATTCTTCAGTATTCATAAGAAGAATATGGTAACCGTTCTTTCGGGCGGTCTCTTCAATACCAAGAATGAGCTCTGCGAAAAACGGGTTTGCCGAATCTGCGGAAAGAACTCCGAGAATATGAGTTTCTTTTGATCTCATGCTGCTTGCCGCATAATTCGGAATATAGCCGAGCAGCTCTATGATATCTTTTACTTTTTTGCAGGTTGTTTCGCTGATACGGGGGTCTCCCCGTATGACGCGTGAGACCGTATTAATTGAGCAGCCGGCCTTTTCTGCAATATCAGATAGTGTTATTGCCATTGGATTAATGTTAATCCTGTTGCATGTCTTTGTCAAACAAAATCGGCATTTTATTGCATTATTTGCCTATAAAACTGGATTTTTATGACTGATTTTAAGATTAACGTTAACATATTATGCTGATATGCAGCTCATTTTTCTATGCGGTAAAAGGTCGCGGGATGGAATGAAGCGGACATAAAAAAAGCCGGTGTTTTGCGGAATGCAAAACACCGGCGTCTTTTAATTCCCCTCCTGCTTTTTACAGGACCGGGTTATTCGGAATACTTATTTTCCGATGTATGCCAGAGCTGAATCAGCGGCGATTTTGCCGAAGATACAGATGTCTGCTACTGCGTTGCCGCCCAGACGGTTGGCACCGTGTACACCGCCGGTAACTTCACCAGCTGCGAACAGACCAGGGATAGAAGCGCCGTTCTTGTTCTGCACTTCTGCCTTAGTGTTGATCTTGATACCGCCCATGGTGTGGTGGATGGCAGGAGCATTCTCAACAGCGTAGAAGGGACCTTTTGTCAGGTCACGCTCCATGCTCTTGGGGTTGCGTCCGAAATCAGCGTCTTTACCGTTGTGCACGTAATCAGCGTAGGTTTTCATGGTCTGCTCGAAGGTAGCGGCATCAATGCCAAGCTTTCCTGCAAGCTCTGCTACGGTATCAGCCTGTGTCAGCAGGCCTTTCTTTGCATAGCCTTCAATAGCCTTGAGGGATTCGCGTACTGCCTGATCGAATACCAGGTATACGCTGCCCTGCGGCTCTTTGAGCATTGCAGCTGATACAACGTCGCGTGTTTCCATTTCGTTTACAAAGCGTTTGCCGGTGCGGCTGATAAGGATTGCACCGTTGCCGCGTACGGCCTCGGTGATCATAATGCCGCTGCCGGGAACTACCGTGGGATGTGTCTGGATCTGTTCCATCTGGGTCAGAGCGCCGTTGAATTTTTCAATCCATGCGAACGCATCGCCGGTTGCACCTTTGTGGTTGGTGGTGATAAAGCCTTTGAGGCTCGGCTGATATTTTTCAACCATGGCAGGATTTGCACCGAAACCGCCGGTGGCGATGATGACAGCCTTTGCCTTGATGGTGTATGAAGAACCTTCAGCCTCGACTTTTACGCCTGCGGGCTTGCCGTTCTCTTCGATGATGTCGGTTACTTTATTGTTCAGGCGAACTTCAGCGCCCTGTTTGCGGGCTGCTGCATCCAGAAGCGGAACCAGGTGAGCACCGATTGCTCCGCCGCCCTGCGGACGGTGAATACGTTTGTTCGTGGCACCGCCGAAGATGCCTACATCGGTAAGGTCTGCGCCGACGATATCTGATTCCAGCCAGTCAACCATTGCTGCTGAATTGTCTACCATGGTGCGTACCAGTGCGGGATCGTTCAGGTTTTTGCCGCCTTTCATTGTATCATTGTAGAACACTTCGACGGAATCTTTGATTCCGAGGCGTTCCTGCTCTTTTGTATATGAAGCGTTGATACCGCCGGTGGCTGAGTTTGTGTTACCGCCTACAACACCCATCTTTTCAAGCACGATGACTTTTGCGCCTTTGTTGGCAGCTTCCGTTGCGGCTACGAGACCTGCGCCGCCTGCACCGATGATAACGATATCACATTCGGTGTCGGTGTATCCGGCTTTTGCAATGGTCTTGCCCTGAGAGGCTGCGTATGCAGTCTGGATTGCCTGAATGATACCTTTTGCAGTGAGCGTGGCACCTGATACGGTGTCAAGGTTGTCGGCACTGCCGGTCTTTTTCACCTGTTCGATAACGCCTGTGAGAGCCGGATCAGAAATTCCGGGTGTCTCAGAGTGTGAGACAATCTTGGCGTCCACAATCTTGCCGTCAGCAACGGAAATAGAAACTTCAATCTTGCCGTTGCGTCCGTCGCCGGAGGCGGTGAATTCCTGTCCGGCGGGTTTCTTGGTGCATGCAACGATAGTTGCGATTGCACAAGCAGACACTGCAAGGAAAATTCCTGCAGCAACACGGTTGAACCGTTTGAACATAATGCAAACTCCTCACGAATAATGATTCGTTATGGCTACTGTACTGGAAAATACAGCTTTTATCAACCTTAAATACAGGTGTACGGCGGTTTATAAAGCGTGTCGGCGGTTAATAGAGACGTTGGATTAGAAGTCCGAGCTGTACTTTTGTTATCTAAACGGAATCGCCGGCGGAGTAGTCCGCCGGCGATTCGGAAGAACGGTGTCTTATTCTGCGTGAATCGTTGTGTTACGCACGAGCACGTCATGCGCCGAGCCTTCTGCAATGGAAGCCTGAGACACAAGGGTGAGTTTGGCTTTCTGCTGCAGCTCGGGGATGGACAGCGCGCCGCAGTTGCACATGGTATGCGTGATTTTGCTGATGGTGAGCTTTACGCCGTCATGGAGCCGTCCTGCGTACGGTACGTAGCTGTCGACGCCTTCTTCAAAGGCAAGGTTCTTTGCACCGCCCAGATCATAGCGCTGCCAGTTCCGTGCGCGGTTGCTGCCTTCGCCCCAGTATTCTTTTACGTAGTTGCCGTTCACGATAAGCTTGTTCGTAGGGCTTTCGTCAAAGCGGGCAAAGTAGCGTCCCAGCATGACGAAGTCTGCACCCATGGCAAGCGCAAGTGTGATGTGATAGTCATGTACAATGCCGCCGTCCGAACATACCGGAATATAGATGCCTGTCTTTTTATACCATTCGTCACGTGCGCGGGTTACTTCTATAGTAGCAGTTGCCTGTCCGCGGCCTATGCCTTTCTGCTCACGTGTGATACAGATGGAACCTCCGCCGATACCGACTTTAACAAAGTCCGCACCGTGCTCGGCCAGAAAGTTAAAGCCTTCGCGGTCTACGACGTTTCCGGCGCCCACCTTTATCTGCGGGTATTTGTCATGCAGATCGTGGAGCGCACGTTTCTGCCATTCGGAGAATCCTTCGGAAGAATCAAGACAGAATACATCGGCGCCTGCTTCAAGCAGCGCGGGGACTCTGTCCATGTAGTCACGAGTATTGATGCCTGCGCCGACCAGATAGCGGCTGGAAGAATCAAGCAGCTCAAGCGGATGGCGTTCGTGGGATTCGTAATCCTTGCGGAACACCAGATACAGCAGATTGCCGTCTTTGTCTACAATGGGCAGCTGGTTGATTTTATGATCCCAGATTTTATCGATGGCTTCTTCAAATGAAATACCTTCTTCGCCCTTGATAAGATTTTTATAGGGAATCATATAGTCTTTGACTTTTGCCTGCGGCGGACAGCGGTTTACGCGGAAGTCGCGCTCTGTGATAATACCTTCCAGTTTGCCGGTGGCAGTGCCGTCGGCGGTAACCGCCACGGTGGAATGTCCTGTCTGCTCTATAAGATCGCGCAGTTCTTTGAGCGTCTGGTCGGGCCGTACGTTGGTATCAGAGGTGACGAATCCGGCCTTAAAAGCCTTTACACGGCCTACCATGGCTGCCTGATGCTCTATGGTCTGGGAACCGTAGATAAAGGAAAGACCGCCTTCTTTTGCCAGTGCGATGGCAAGCCGGTCGCTTGAAACGGACTGCATGACTGCCGAGACCATCGGTATGTTCAGATGCAGCGGGCATGGCTCTCCGTTCTTTTTGTCAAAGCGTACGAGCGGGGTACGGAGCGTAACGTTATCGGGTACACATTCTGCGGAGGAATATCCGGGGATAAGAAGGTATTCCCCGAAAGTATGTGACGGTTCTTCAAAATAGTAGGCCATGAACGACTCCCTGTATGTTTTATTTTTTTGCATTATATCGTAACCCGTGCCTTTTGAACAGACTTTTCTGCATGCAGGTGCGCCGACATGCCTGTGGCGGCTGAAAACGATACCGGTCGTATATCATGCATATTTATGCATTTTGAATGCCTGTATATACCGTTTTTGCATTGAAAGCTGTGTTCTTTTGTGGTACACTGGGGCATCTATAATTGTGCGGCGGCTGCAGGCGGCTGCGGGAGACATTTTTAATGAACGTTGTTGTTATGGGTGCCCAGTGGGGCGATGAAGGTAAAGGTAAAATTGTTGACTATCTGGCAGAGGACGCTAAGTACGTAGTCCGGTATGCGGGCGGTGCGAATGCCGGACATACCATTGTCGTAGACGGTAAAAAATATGCGCTTCATCAGGTTCCCTCGGGAATCCTCTATTCCGATAAATCAGTATTCCTTGGTTCCGGCATGGTTATTGACCCGGAGGCGCTGTTCGCTGAACTGCAGATGCTTAAGGACAACGGCATAGACTGGGAAGGCCGCGTGTTTATTTCTGACCGCGCTCATATCGTGCTGCCGCGTTACCGCCAGATGGATAAGGAGCGTGATGCTGCCCGCAGACGTCCGATTGGTACTACCGGCCGCGGAATCGGCACCACCTATTCACAGAAGTCCGAGCGTGACGGTATCCGCCTGGCAGACCTGACATGGAAAGAAAAGATGGATGATCTGGATCAGGCCGATCGTGATTATCTGGCGCCGTTCATGGATCGGCTGCTGGCTATGTGCACGGACATTGCTGCAAAAATGTGGGAATACCGCAAGGAGAATATTCTGTTTGAAGGCGCTCAGGGAGCTATGCTTGATCTGGACAGCGGTACGTATCCGTATGTGAGCTCCGGTGCTTCCTGTTCCGCGGGTGCAGCAACGGGCGCCGGAATCGGCCCGCATGCACTTGATAAAATCTACGGTGTCTTTAAGGCATACGAGACCCGCGTAGGAAACGGCCCCATGCCTTCTGAGTTCAATTCTACGACTGAAAGCGAGCTGTGCAACTATGTGCGCAACACTGGTAATGAATTCGGGGTAACCACCGGCCGGCCGCGCCGCTGCGGCTATCTTGATCTGGTGGCGCTGCGCTATGCATGTCATGTGAACTCTATAGATGCACTGGTCATGACCCATCTTGATGTTTACGACAAAATGTCCGAAATTGAGGCCTGTATCGCCTATGATATTAACGGCAAAATTGTAACTGATTTTCCCGCGAATATTGATGATCTGAACGCTGCAAAACCGGTACTGGAAAAATTTAAGGGGTGGAATGCCTCCATTACCGCATGTCCGTCATATGATAATCTGCCGGCGGAAGCTCGTGCTTATGTAGAATATATAGAAGATTTTACAGGAACTAAAGTGGGAATTGTCTCTGTGGGTCCCGACCGGAACCAGACGTTCCTGCGTATGCAGCCCTGGTCAAAATAATATATGAAGTTGACCGGTGCTCAGATAATCATACGGCTTTTGGAAAAGCAGGGGATTACCCGCGTGGCGGGAATCCCCGGCGGTTCAATTTTGCCTTTGTATGATGAGCTTGCAAAAAGTTCTGTCACCCATATTCTGGTGCGCCATGAGCAGGCGGCCGGATTCATTGCACAGGGGGAAGCCCGTGTTACGGGTTTTGCCGCGGTGTGTTTTGCCACAAGCGGCCCTGGTGCCATGAATCTGCTGACCGCCATAGCCGATGCGCGCTGCGATTCTGTGCCTATGGTCATTATCACCGGACAGGTGAATACTGCGCTTATTGGTACTGATGCGTTTCAGGAAGCCGATACGTTCGGTCTGTCGTTCCCGATCACTAAGCATAGTATGATGGTAAAAAAAGCCTCTGATCTGGTGACTGCCATTCCCAAGGCGTTTGCTATCGCCATGACGGGACGTCCTGGTCCGGTACTTGTGGATGTGCCGCGGGACGTGCAGACGGAAGTCTGTGATGTTGATCTTGATGCTGCATGCGTTGATTTGTACCGACGTCCGGTGCGTTTTTCTACTCCGCGTGAAAATTACGATGCGCTGATCGCTCAGTTTGTAAAAATCCTTTCGGCTGCTAAAAAGCCTGTGCTTTATGCGGGCGGCGGCTGTGCTTCTCCTGAAACTGCGGAGCTGCTGCGGCAGTTCCTGTCCATATATCCGGCTCCTGTGGTTACCAGCCTTATGGGACTTACGTCGGTGTCGCACGAGTATGCTGGTTTTGCCGGCATGGTCGGTATGCATGGATCTTCCGTAGCGAATAAGGCCATGTATGAGTCTGATGTAGTGCTTGCGCTC
This sequence comes from uncultured Spirochaetaceae bacterium, assembly GCA_902783245.1. GTDB lineage: Bacteria > Spirochaetota > Spirochaetia > Treponematales > Treponemataceae > Treponema_D. Next base: position 19,610 of record CACZQF010000064.1, read on the forward strand.
GGCGCACGGTTTGATGACCGGGCTGTGGGGCTCGCCAAGGGATTCTGTCCGCATGCCAGGATACTGCAGGTTGAAATCGATGCTGCAGAGGTGAATAAAATCTATCCCGCTCAGGCCGCGGTGGTGGGAGACGTGCAGGATGTGCTGCCGCTGCTTACGGATGCGCTGCGCGCTGCAACAGATGAAATTGATGCTTCTGTTGAAAAAGCATGCCGTACCGCTTGGTTTGATTCTATCGGTACGCTGTTTAAAAAGATACATACCACCCGTCTTGGTGCCGTTCCTTCTGATGTGGCGGTGAATCCTCGTGAGTTTATCCGGCAGCTGCCTGAGCTTGCGGAAAAAGCCGGATGTTCTGCAAAGGATATTATTGTGACTACGGACGTAGGACAGCATCAGATGTGGGTTGCACAGTATTATCCGTTCACAGCGCCGCGAACGCTGCTTACATCCGGTTCGCTCGGTACTATGGGGTTCGGACTGCCTGCCGCCATAGGCGCGGCACTGGCATGTCCTGATAAGCGTATTGTCTGTTTCAGCGGCGACGGCTCTATTCTGATGAATGTTCAGGAGCTGGCTACGCTTGCGGAGCTTAATCTGCCGGTAACGGTGATTGTGTTTCAGAACGGTACGCTTGGTATGGTACGCCAGCAGCAGAAATATCTGTATGATCGTACTTACAGCGCCAGTGAATTTATCAAGGTACCGGATTTTGTTGCCGTGGCCAAAGGATTCGGTATCAGGGCGGTGGATGCCGATAAGAATGAGGCTTGGTATGACTATGCATTCGGTGTCCATGACATTAAGCCGTGCCTGGTTCTGGTACGTGTTGATCCAGAGGAAGACGTGCTGCCTTATGTAAAAGCCGGACAGAAGAATATTGATGCGCTGCAGTAGCAGACGGCTGACAGCAGCCTGAATACAAAGGGCCGCTCCGGATGCATCCGGGGCGGCCCTTTGTATTTGCAGCGCATGGTATCATGCATATTACGGTATGTCCATGATAAGCTTGTCCACGGGTTTTCCGGGCGGTATCATGGGCAGTACTTTTTCATCGATGTCGATGATCGCGTCGATGACCGCAGGCTTGTGTGAATCGAGTGCCGTATCAAAGGCCTTTTTAAACTCTTCTTTATTGCAGGCGCGGTATCCGGCAATGCCATAGGCGTCAGCAAGTTTTACAAAGTCCGGGCCAAAGTCAAGCGTGGTCTGGCTGTATCTTTTTTCGTAGAATAAGTTCTGCCACAGACGGACGTTGCCGAGCGTTCCGTTATCAACAACGATGATAATGACCGGAAGATTGTAGTGCTGTATGGTGGCAAGCTCGTTGCAGTTCATGCGGAAAGAACCGTCACCGGCAAAGTGGACTACGCTGGTGTTTGGATTTGCTATCTGAGCGCCGATTGCTGCGCCCGTACCGTATCCCATGGTTCCCAGTCCGCCGGAAGTGAGGAACGTGCGCGGCTGTTCGAACTGGTAGAACTGTGCGGCCCACATTTGGTGTTCTCCGACTTCCGTGGTGATGATAGTATCCGACTTTACAGAATCATGAACATATTCAAACAGGAACTTGGGATACAGCGGCTTGGCAGGCTCATAGCTTGCAGGCACTTCCTTTTTCCATTCGTCTATCTGATCGTTCCATTCGGACCGCGGTTTCTGTCGTATCAGGGGCAGCAGGCGGCTGATTACATCTTTGATGTTTCCGATCAGAGAATCCGATGCCGGTATATTTTTGTTTACTTCTGCCGGATCAATGTCGATGTGCAGAATACGTGCATGATGAGCAAATTTATCCGGTGCGCCGATAACTCGGTCGCTGAATCTGGTTCCTATCGCAATGAGCAGGTCACTTTTGTCTACAGCCATGTTTGAGGCGACGGTGCCGTGCATGCCGATCATACCCGTGCACAGCGGATTACTGTTGGGGAAAGAGGCTTTGCCCATAAGACTCAAGGATACAGGAATGCTTGCTTTTTCTGCCAGCTCCTTAAGTTCCGTACAGGCATCAGAGATAATGATGCCGCCGCCTGCATAGATGACAGGACGTTTTGAGCTGTTGATCAATTCTGCTGCACTGCTGATTTCCTGTTCAGAAGGTACATGGGCCGTAAGAATACGGCGGATGTTTGCCTTTTGAGTAGTTATAGCAGTGCTGCGTGCGGCATTATCAAGCTCTTCCTTTGTCAGCGGCGTGAATTCACAGCACGCTGCGGTCACGTCCTTTGGAATGTCGATGAGTACCGGTCCCGGTCTGCCTGATTTTGCGATAAGAAATGCCTGACGTATGGTTGCCGCCAGCTTTTCTACATCGTATACCATGAAGTTATGCTTGGTTATAGGCATGGTTACGCCGGTAATGTCGATTTCCTGAAAGCTGTCCCTTCCCAACTGCTCTTTTGTAACGTTGCAGGTTATAGCCACCATCGGAATGGAATCCATATATGCGGTGGCAATGCCGGTTACCAGATTTGTGGCTCCCGGCCCGCTGGTGGCAAGTACTACGCCGGTTCTACCGGTTGAGCGGGCATAGCCGTCAGCCGCATGGGAAGCTCCCTGCTCGTGGGCGGTGAGGATATGCCGCAGCCGACCGCTGTTTTTATACAGCTCATCATAGATGTTCAGAATGGCACCGCCGGGGTATCCGAAAACGGTATCTACACCCTGTTCTATAAGACATTCAATTACGATTCTAGCACCGGATAATTTCATGCATTCTCCATTTTCTTGCTTTTAATCCAGAATCGCACCTTTATCAGCAGAGGAGACCAGTTTGGCATACCTGGCGAGGTATCCGCTGGTAACTTTTGGTGCATGAGCAGTCCATGCTGCCCGGCGCTTTGCAAGCTCCTCATCGCTGACTTCGAGCGTGATTTTATAGGCATTGATATCAATGGTGATTTTATCGCCTTCGTGTACGAGTGCGATAGGTCCTCCTACCGCAGCTTCAGGAGAGCAGTGGCCGAGCGATGCACCGCGGGTGGCTCCGCTGAATCTGCCGTCAGTGATGAGCGCTACCTGCTTGTCCAATCCCTGGCCTGCAAGTGCTGCGGTGACGGCAAGCATTTCTCGCATGCCGGGACCACCTTTGGGCCCTTCATAGCGGATGACTACTACATCGCCGGCATGAATCTGCTGCTGCTGTACGGCTTTCATGGCATCAGTCTCATCGTCAAAAACGCGGGCAGGACCGGTATGCTTCATAAGCTCCTTTGCACAGGCGCTGCGTTTGACTACCGTGCCGTCAGGTGCAAGGTTGCCGAACAGAATGGCTATGCCGCCGTTGTCAGAGTAGGGATTGTCAATCGGACGCAGTATCTCAGGATTGCGGTTTACCGCATGCTTGATGTTTTCTGCAATCGTCTTTCCGGTAACGGTTATCAGGCTGGTATCAATAAGGTTTTTCTTTGCAAGCTCCGCAAGTACGGCCTGAACGCCGCCGGCATCATCAAGCTCATTCATGAAAGTGTGGCCTGCGGGTGCCAGATGACACAAATTGGGCGTACGGTTGCTGATGTCATTGATCATGTGCAGATCAAGCGGAACGCCCGCTTCATGTGCGATTGCCGGAACATGAAGCACGGTGTTACTGGAACAGCCGAGCGCCATGTCTGCAGTGAGCGCGTTGCGGAATGAGGCAGGAGTCATCATGTTGCGTGCGGTAATACCTTTGCGGTACATTTCCATAACCTGCATGCCCGCATGTTTTGCCAGCGCAATACGGCGGCCGGCGACAGCGGGAATCGTGCCGTTGCCGGGCAGGCCCAGACCGAGGACTTCCGTAAGGCAGTTCATGCTGTTTGCAGTGAACATGCCCGAGCAGGAACCGCATCCCGGACAGGCGTAGTGCTCAAGCTCTGAAAGCTGAGATTCATTGATTTTATGGGCGGAAAGACCGCCGACAGCTTCGAACATGTCTGAAAGACTCAGATTTTTGTCTGCGTAGGGGTTTGCAGGATCCCGATGGGGAAGGTGTCCCGGCATCATAGGACCACCGGAAACGACTACGGTGGGCAGGTTCAGCCGGGCTGCCGCCATGAGCATGCCCGGAACGATTTTGTCACAGTTAGGAATAAGGACAAGAGCGTCAAACTGGTGTGCGGTTGTGACACATTCAATGGAATCGGCTATAAGCTCACGGGTTACCAGCGAGTATTTCATTCCCTCATGTCCCATGGCAATGCCGTCGCACACACCGATGGCGGGGAATTCGATGGGGGTACCACCTGCCATGCGGATGCCCGCTTTTACTGCATCTGCGATCCTGTCAAGCTCAAAATGGCCGGGAATGATTTCATTTTTGGCGCAGCAGACGCCTACAAGCGGCCGGTCCAGTTCTTCATCGGTATATCCCATTGCATAAAACAAAGAGCGGTGAGGTGCCCGTGCGGCGCCTTTTTTTGCATTGTCACTTTTCATGGCAGTCTCCTCTATACTGAAAAAAATTCTGCGGATTATGTATATCTATGCAATCATAACTAGCAGTCCCTCCTTGGTCAAGCTGTTACTGCATTATTAGTGAAAAAACTTTAGTATATATAATGTATTGTGTGTATAATGCAGATTGCTGACGGGAGACCTTTTTTTTGTTTGATGGTATGATATACATATGACGGATACAATTCCTTGCGCCTGCGTCATAATGGCTTCCGGCGATGCGGTCAGGTTCGGCGGCGGTAAGCTCACTGCTCCGTTTCGGGGCAGGCCGCTTATAGCCTATATAATAGAAAAGATTATAAAGATTCCGTTTGCGGCTTCGGTGGTAGTCACGCGGCAGCAGCCGGTGGCTGATGTAGCCCGCGGTATGGGGATGCATGTGCTGCTGCATGATCAGCCGCTTGTGAGCGATACTATCAGTCTTGGTACCAGATACATCATGGATACTCAGCGCGATGACGGTCAGCTTGTACCGCAGGAACGTATTTCAGGCTGTATGTACTGTGTGGCGGATCAGCCGCTGCTTACGTTGAACACGCTGCACCGTATGACGGACAGCTTTGCCTCATGGCCGGACTGCATCATCCGTTTGGCATGGCGCAGCGGTCAGGATGGATCGATCCGCTATGCAAATCCTGTTATCTTTCCTGCCTCGATGTTTCCGCTGCTGACTTCGCTGCCGCCCGGGCAGACCGGACGCTATGTTATTCAATCGCATAAGGATGCGGTGCGGTGTGTGTTTGCCGACCAGGAGCAGGAACTGTGGGATGTGGATACAAAAGAAGAACTTGACCGCATGCAGGCTGCTGCAGATGATACAATTTTCAATAATTCTGCATATTAATGCATATTTATGCATTTACCAAGAACGGACTTTTATAGTATACTCTCGGATATGAATAACAATACAAAAGAGCACGGAACTTTAACCGGAGATAATCATGCCGCTTTGTGGCACGGCCGGTTCAGCGAAGGCCCTGATGCTGCGGCGGTTGAATTTGAAACATCGATTTATGTAGACCGCCGTATGGCGGAGGATGATATTCTGGGAAGCCAGGTACACGCGCAGATGCTCGGCGTGGAAGGGATTATTCCTCCTGAAGAGGCTGCTGCGATCGTGCGGGGACTAGAAGACATTCAGCGCAAGCTGTACAGCGGTGAGCTGACGATAGATACTTCAGCAGAAGACATTCATTCCTTTATTGAAGCGACGCTTACAGATATGATCGGCGATGTGGCAAAAAAGTTACATACGGGCCGCAGCCGCAATGACCAGATAGCGCTTGACGAGCATTTATATCTGCGCCGTGTTCTGCTTGACCTGCAGCTGGCACTGGACGATACGATTGAAACACTGGCCGATATAGCGGAAAAATATATAGATGCAATTATGCCGGGCTACACGCATATGCAGCATGCGCAGCCGGTTACATTAGGTCATCATATATGTGCATGGGCATGGATGCTTGCCCATGACCGGGATCTGCTGAAGGATACTAACCGGCGTATGAATTACTGTCCGCTCGGCGCAGGTGCTCTTGCAGGCAGTACGTTGCCGCTTGACCGCAATTTTGTAGCTGACGCGCTGCTGTTTTTTGGACCTACGGAGAATTCTTTGGAATCGGTTGCAAGCCGTGACCACTGTCTTGAGGCGACGTTTGCTCTGACTATGCTGCAGTCGCATCTTTCGCGGTTCTGTGAGGAGATAGTCCTGTGGGCAACGACTGAGTTCGGCTTTATTGATCTGAGTGAAAAATGGTCAACCGGCAGCTCCATTATGCCGCAGAAAAAGAATCCTGATTTTGCGGAGCTTATTCGTGGTAAGACCGGCCGGGTGTACGGCGATCTTATGGCACTGCTCACTATGATGAAAGGTCTGCCGCTTGCCTATAACCGTGACCTGCAGGAAGACAAGCAGTGCGTGTTCGATGCCTATGATACGGTGTCGGCAAACTTGAATGTGTTTACGCAGATGATAAAAACGGCTTCGTGGAATACTGAACGTATGGCAGCCGCCTGTGAGGACGGCTATCTTAATGCTACTGATGTGGCTGAATACTTGGTGCGCAAGGGCATGCCGTTCCGTACTGCGCATGAAGTGTCTGCAAAAGCAGTGCGCAAGGCCATTGAAAAGCATATTCGTCTGGTGGATCTTCAGCTGGATGAATTCAGGGATTGCTCTGAACTGATAGAGCAGGATATCTATGACCACATAACCACAAAGGCTTGTGTGGACGGTCGTTCTCTTAAGGGCGGCCCGGGACACAGCAGTATTGTCCAGCAGATCAAGGCTCTGCGTGACGGCGTAAAAAAACATCGGGACGCATAGTACGTCCGGTGGTGAAAGCAACAGCAATATTTTAGAGGAGTTTATTGTATGAAGAAGTTTATTCTGGGAGTGTCCGCGGCATTGCTTGCGGCTGGTATGGTTTTTGCAGGCGGATCTAAAGAAAAACGCCCTGATACATCCCTTGAGGATCTGCAGAAGCGCGGTGTGTTTGTACTCGGTCTTGATGACTCGTTCCCGCCGCTCGGATTCCGTGATGATAAAAACCAGATCGTCGGCTATGACATTGATCTGGCAAAAGAAGTAGCATCCCGGCTCGGCGTGACCTTTAAGGCACAGCCTATTGATTGGGATGCTAAAGAGCAGGAGCTGAACACCGGTAAGATTGACTGTATCTGGAACGGCTTTACTATGACCGAAGAGCGCAAGAACGCGCTTGCTTTTACAAGTGCATATCTGAATAATGCACAGGTTGTGGTGGTCCGCTCTGATTCCGGAATCACCGGACTTGCAGGTCTTGCCGGTAAGATTGTTGCCGTGCAGCGCGGCTCAAGCGCACAGGATGCCGTAGATGACAATCCTGACTTTAAGAAGTCACTGAAAGAAGAAGTCATGCTTAAAGACAATATCACCGCCCTGAATGATCTGGAGATTTCCGGTGTGGACGGTGTGGTTATGGACAGCGTTGTTGCAAACTACAGCATTGCGGCTACGGGCAAGCCTTTTACGGTGCTTCCGGATGTGCTTGCGAACGAAGAGTACGGCATTGCATTCCGCAAGGAAGATGTTCAGCTGCGTGACAAAGTACAGCAGATCCTTGAGGAAATGCAGAAAGACGGTACGGTAACCGCTATTTCTACAAAGTGGTTCGGTAAAGATATTTCTGTCATCGGCCGGTAACGGCGCGGAACAGCGGGATCGTACATGAAACAGATGCTGTTGACTATGACCCAGGGAACCGTGGTTTCGCTGGAGGTATTTTTTCTGACACTGCTGTTCTCGCTTCCTCTGGCGCTGCCGGTCACCGCCGCTCGTATGGCAAAGAATCGGCTGGTGTCCGGCGCGGCGAATGTGTTCCTGCTTGTTATCAGGGGTACGCCCCTGATGCTGCAGCTGATAGTAGTGTATTTTGGTCCCGGATGGTTCGTGCTGTGGCTTAAAAACCGTTTCGGCATTACAGTGCGCCTGAACTGGCCCCGTTTTCTGGCAGCCAATGTGGCGCTTATTATCAACTATGCCGCTTATTTTGCGGAAATCTATCGCGGCGGTATACAGTCAATTCCTGCGGGGCAGTACGAGGCTGCAAAAGTTCTAGGGTATACCCGGCTGCAGACGTTTTTCCGTATCGTGCTGCCGCAGGTAGTCAAGCAGATTATTCCTTCTGTAGGCAATGAGGTAATTACGCTGGTAAAGGATACGGCTCTGGTTCAGATAATCGGTGTAACGGAGCTGCTCCATGTGGCGCAGACAACCTCAAGCCGCAAGTTTTCTACTATGCCACTTTTTGTGGCCGGCGCATTCTACTTTGTGATGAACTGGGGCGTGTCGGAAGCCTTTAAGCGGCTTGAAAAAAAATTATCATATTACAGGTAGCAGTATGGCAGCAGAAATCATTACGGTAAGCCACCTGAGCAAAACATTCTCTGACGGTACTCCGGTACTCAAGGATATATCCTTTTCTGTCTATGAAGGCAAGGTTCTTGGAATCATCGGTCCTTCTGGTTCCGGCAAGTCCACGCTGCTGCGGTGCATCACCCGGCTTACGGATGTGACCGGCGGTTCCGTCACAATCTGCGGAAAACCGCTTGTCAGTAACGGAGTGTATGCGGACAAATCACTGCTGCGTACCATCGGCCTGCAGGTAGGACTTGTATTCCAGAACTTTAATCTTTTTCCTCATTTTTCTGTTCTTCAGAATATTACGGATGCGCAGGTACATGTGCTGCATCGGAACAAGGACGAGGCCGAGGAAACGGCCATGAGCCTGCTTAAAAAAATGGGACTTGAGTCAAAGGCCCGCAATTACCCGTGTGAGCTTTCCGGCGGCCAGCAGCAGCGTGTATCCATTGCACGTGCGCTTGCACTCAAGCCGCAGGTACTGCTGTTCGATGAGCCGACCAGCGCGCTTGATCCTGAGCTTACCGGTGAGATTCTTGCCGTTATCAAAGGGCTTGCGGAAGAAAAAATGACTATGGTAGTGGTCACCCATGAAATGGCGTTTGCACGTGATCTGAGCGATCATATTATCTTTATGGATGGCGGCGTGATTGTGGAGCAGGGCAGCCCTGAGGCGGTTATCAGCAATCCGCAGAAAGCTCGTACCAAAGAATTCCTGAGCCGCTTTTCCCAGTACTAAACGATGCTCAAAGGCAGATTCGCGCCGTCTCCGAGCGGCCGCATGCATCTGGGCAATGTGTATTCCGCGCTTATTTCATGGCTTTCCGTACGCAGTTCCGGCGGCCGGTGGCTGCTGCGTATAGAGGATCTTGACCGGCAGCGGTGCCGGCGGGAATATGCAGAGCAGCTTATGGATGATCTTCGCTGGCTCGGACTGGACTGGGACGAAGGTCCCGGAACCG
>CACZQF010000065.1 GCA_902783245.1 uncultured Spirochaetaceae bacterium
ACCCCGGGTACAAGTACCCCGGGTACAAGTACCCCGGGTGCAAAGCAGCCTGCGGCGCAAGGGGCAGCGCCCGGAGCCGCCCCGGTGAATCCCATAAGCACCTGGTGGCTCAACGAACATTTCAAAGGACACGACCGTCCGGGCGGAGAGCAGCTCACGTTCAGCCCCGAGGACAAAGCAAAAGAAACCGCGCTTGACCGCGCGGACAAAGTGTGGCGGCAGCGGCTCGACACCAATAAGGCGGAGGTGCTGCTCGGCATCAGGGACAGCATGACGCGGCTGGCAGGACTTCTGCGCCATCACCGCAGCCTTATCTGGGACGCCGACGACGGCCTGCTGCTGTGGGAAACCGCACGTAAAACGCCGGAAGGGCTTACCTGCGGCGTATGCCGCACGCAGAACGGCACGCGTATACTGGAACAGTACGCGCGTACGCTCGGCGACCTTGACAAGCCGGTGCTGCTGCAGCTGCCCAGAAGCGAATCGTCAGGAATCACATCGGAACAATTCGCGCTCGCGCTCCGTTCGTTCAAGGAGCAGGGAGCCGCATTTGACCGCGTATTCTTCCGCAATCCGTTTTCATCAGAAAAGACCATCGGTCAGCTGGCCGATGCGCTCTACGATGCCGCACTTTCGCCCGACCACATGCTTGCCGAAGGCTGGAAAGCCGTGATAGCACAGCGCATACCATGCAGCGGCCAGCACATCGGACGGCTCGTGAGGGAACAGGTGCTCACCAAAGAGGGCGGCACGGGCACATGGGCAGACGCGCTTGACGCCATGGAAAAAGCGGAGCAGGAATTCTTCGGTGACAAGCTCAATCCATTGTTCAGCTGGAACACGCAGACCATTACGGATCTGTTCAACCAGAAAGGGTTCACCGTCACCACGGACTCGCAGCTGCTCATAGAAAAACGCAGGATCACCGCGCAGGAAATAAAAAGCTGGTTTGATACAGAAAAATCTGCCTACGGCTCATATCTTGCCAGAACCGTAGGCAGCGCAGATTTAGAAAAGATAGCGAACCTGCTGCTTTCAGCAGCATCCCGCATGATATTCAACTGGAGCACCGAGCTGGCATTTTTTACAGCAGCATCGTAAAGTCGGACGGCGTAATGGCCTCCACCGGATAGGTGGCATGCTCATGCGACAGGTCGACCACTACGGTCGGCTTGTCGTACGGATTACATTCCTCCGGAAACGTAGTGGCCGCAAGCGACAGCACTTCGGCGTCCGTAGTGCCGTCGGGAAGGAACATCCACAAGTTTTTGACAGGATCACAATACATACTGCACATCATACGTCTCTGCCTCCTTGCGACAGGATGTCCGCCGCTGTATATATTGTACCCCCGAATGAGCGGATCCGCAAGCCGGATATCAGTGCCAGGTGATCGGATTAGTAAAATTCGCCCAGCCCACGATGTACCACTTGCCGCTTTCATGCAGCTCGTTCACCGTAATGACAGGCTGATAGGTACCCGGTTTCGGTTTGCCCGGCATCTTGCCGGTCTTGTTCACATTGGGGAACCCGAATCCCTGCTTAAGGCCTTCGTTAAACGGCAGCTCAGCCATCTGTATACCGTCAAGCGTTCCGCCGTTGTATTTCCCGTTCTTTGAAAGCCAGAAAATCAGCTTGAGGTCCCCTGTATCCCACGGAGAATCGTTCTGCACGCGCTCTGCCTTGAGCGTACATTCAGCGTTCGCAGTACCGCCGTTCTTATACGAATAGCTTGCGCCCTTAATAGACACTTTGGAGGAAGTTCCCTTGCGTGCATTGCCGGAGCTTAAAGAAACCGTTGACTTGCTGCCGGAACTACTGCCGGCAGGCAGACCTTCGCCCTTACAGTCTGTAAAAACAGCACCGCCGGTATTATCATGCACGTTCCAGCCTCTGGGACTTGAGCAGCGGATCATGGTGGGAGCGGCACCTTTCACTTCTATGTCCACGCACGTATTGTCCCGTGCCTCACAGTCTTCAAAAGTACCCGCAGCATGCTCGTGGATAAAAAAACCGCCGCCAGCTGTTGACTTATAAGCATTACAACTGCGCATCACAGGCGCTGCGCTGCCCTTCACTTCAAAGCCTGCAGTCTTATTGTCGTATGCCTCGCAGCCGGTATACGTGCCCCCTGCGTTTTCCCTGATAAAAAAGCCGCCGCCGCTGCTTGATTTATATGCCTTACAGCCGCACACCTCAGG
>CACZQF010000066.1 GCA_902783245.1 uncultured Spirochaetaceae bacterium
GTTGTTTCATTTGCCATCATGATTACAATCTCAGTATTTTCCATTCTTTCGACTGCACAGCAGATTTTTACTACGGATGGAACACCGCTTGTACAGAAGGCGGCGGGACTGATAGACGGAGACCGCTTTGCCCAGCTTGCAAATCGCGGCTCTGACTCCGATCCCTATTATACGCAGACGCGTGAGGAGCTGCTTGCGCTCAAAGAATCAAGCGGATGTTTGTATCTGTATACTATGGTGCCCGCTTCAAAGACAGCATACCGCTATATCATAGACGGCAGCTGTGATCCGTCCGATACAGAGAATTTTTCTGTGTTCGGAACGACCGAGGATATATCCAGCTACGGCGGAGCGCCGCAGAAATGTATGGACACAAAGAAGGTGCAGGCCTCCGGTCTTGAAAAGCAGGAGGGCTGGGGCTGGATGATCAGCGTGTATTACCCCATCCTTGATTCACGCGGAACCGCGGTCGGTTTTATCGGCGCGGACTTTGACGCTTCGCCCATACTCGCCACCATACAGAACCGTATCATCGTATTCATCGGCGTTACCGTACTGCTGCTTGCCGTGGTCATCTGCTATATCATTGCGTTCACTTCCCGGCTGTTCAACCGTATCAATGATGTTACTCGTTCCATCAGCGGAATTGCGGAGGGCAAAGGTGACCTTACGCAGAAGATTCCCGAGACGGGACATGACGAAATCAGCGCGCTCTGCGGCAGCTGCAATGCGCTCACTGAAAGTCTGATCAAGATGGTAAAATCAATCAAAGGCTCCGTGAGCCAGCTTACCGAAACAGGACAGGAGCTCAGCAACGAAACTGCCTCTACCATAGAATCCGTCGGTTCCGTACAGTTCGCCATTGTAAAGATCAACGAACGTGCGGGCAGGCAGCATGAAAGCATGGAGTCTGTGTACGACAGCAGCCAGAAGGTGCAGGAAGCCATGACGATGCTTACGGAAAAGATCGCCACCCAGACGCAGGCTATCACCACTTCTTCTGCGGCCATCAAGGACATAGCCTCCAGCATAGAGCGTATGGATGACCATATGGACAGCATGACGCACCAGTACCAGCAGCTTATAAAGGAAGCTGATGCCGGACGTAAGGATCAGAAGACCGTTATGGACAAGGTGCGCTTTATAGAAGAACAGTCCGCCGATCTGGTAAAGGCGAACACGGTCATTGATGACATAGCGGCGCAGACGAACCTGCTGGCTATGAACGCCGCCATCGAGGCTGCCCATGCAGGCGAATCCGGCAAAGGCTTTGCGGTCGTTGCTACGGAAATCCGTACGCTTGCGGAGAATTCCGCCAAGCAGTCAAAGTCCATCGGTACGCTCGTTCAGACTATCAATGAGGCCATTCATGAGATCGTCTCGGCGTCTGACCTGACGTCACGATCATTCCAGCATGTGTCTGATAAGATTTCTGAAATTGAAAAGATGCTGCAGCAGGTAAAGGTCGGCATGGACGAAGAGCGCAAGAGCGCGGACAACGTGCTTGGGACGATCAATATCATCAACAGCTCCGCAAGCTCCATTAATTCTGCTTCCGCCGTCATGCAGGGGCAGAGCCGTACGGTATTTGACGGCATAGAATCCCTGCGTACAAGTGCGTCCGACATAAAGGAGCTGTCCGACAGCGCCAATGCTTCCATGAAGCAGATTGCCGAGGAAGCTCAGAAGTCATCCGTGGCGGCGGAAAAGAACATGGACATGTCGAACAACGTGCTTTCTGTCGTGAATATGTATAAAGTTTAGGAAGGGGGAAGGGCGTCCAGCAGGCCGGTGCAGCCGCACAGGATGTCGTCATAGGTGTCATCGAAATTCCCGGTGTACCACGGATCAGCTATGCTCCGTATGACGCCGGGCCCCCACTCAAGCAGCAGGTGCACTTTGCCCGCCGTATCTTCTCCGCATATATTTCTGATGTAGCGCAGGTTCTCATCGTCCATGGCAATGAGCAGGTCATAGTTATCATAATCGGCGGCGGTCAGCTGGCGCGCCTTGCGCGGCTTATAGGGAATTCCCACCTGCAGGAGCTTTGTTTTGGAACCGTAATGCATGTCGTTACCGATTTCCTCGCGGCTGGTGGCACAGGAAGCGATTTCAAATTCATTGTCCCTTCCTTTCTGGTGCACCAGATATTTCATGACAAACTCTGCCATTGGAGAACGACAGATGTTCCCATGGCAAATAAACAGGATACGGTACATTTTTCTTTATAACCTCACGTTCTTACATACGGAATAATATGGTATAAGGTCTGCTCAAACCATTGCTGGCGTTCCTTCCGTTTCTGGCTTTTATTATACGTGCAAACGCAGAGATTAGCAAATTTACTTTCTATAAACTTATTTTTCCTTTACATATTGACGAAAAATGTCATTCAAATTACACTTTATGTATCACTTTAGCTTGGAGATTATATGCCCCAGAGACGAGTTGTTGTTACCGGTATGGGTGTTGTTTCGCCCGTGGGTAATACCGTGGAGGATGCGTGGAATTCCGTTAAGGCGGGAAAAAGCGGCCTTGGTCCCATAACGCTGTTTGATGCTTCTGATTCCCCGGTCAAAGTTGCCGCGGAAGTTAAGGATTTTGATATAACCAAATATGGCATAGAGCGCCGTGCGGTTCGTAAGACGGCACGGTTCACGCAGTTTCTGCTTGCGGCCAGCGCGCAGGCGGTGCAGGATGCCGGATTCACTAAAGAAACGCTGCGGCAGCACAAAGCCGGCATCATGGTAGGAAACTGCCTGGGCGGACTTGAGGTGACGGAAGAAAGCTTTAAAAAGTACGTGGAGTCAGGCGCTTCCCGTATTCTGCCGCTTACCATGCCCGTCATGCTTTCAAATGAAGGCGCTGCCAACGTAAGCATGCTGTTCGGCCTGCAGGGACCGTCTTGGACGCTCGGCACGGCATGCGCTTCTGGCACTGACGCCGTGGGTGCTGCGCTTGATCTGATCCGGTCCGGCAGACTTGACGTCTGTATTTCCGGCGGTACTGAATCGGTGATCACCGGGTTCGGTGTGGGAAGTTTCTGTGCGCTGCAGGCGCTGTCTACAAAGTATAACGACACGCCGCAGAAAGCGAGCCGTCCGTTTGATCGTGACCGTGATGGTTTCGTGCTCGGTGAAGGCTCCGCCATCCTTGTGCTTGAGGAGCTTGAGCATGCTAAAAAACGCGGCGCGCATATCTATGCGGAGATCGCAGGCTTCGGTACTTCCTGCGATGCGTATCATATTACGGCGCCGCTGCCGGACGGCAGTGCGGCAGCCATGGCGGTACGGGATGCGCTTGCTGACGCGGGTATGCAGCCACAGGACATCCAGTACTATAACGCGCACGGCACTTCCACACATGCCAATGATTCCTCTGAATCAAAGATGATAAAGCAGGTGTTCGGTGACCATGCGTATAAGATGAAGGTTTCTTCCACTAAGAGCATGACCGGTCATCTGGTGGGCGCCGCCGGTGCCATAGAAGCGGTGTTCTGCGTAAAGGCCATAACCGACGGTTTCTATCCGCCTACGATCAATCTGGATAATCCGGATGTAGAGGGCGGCTGTGACCTTGACTACGTGCCGAACAAGGGTGTGCCGGGCACGATTACGGCGGCGGCGAGCGCATCGCTGGGATTCGGCGGCCATAACGGCTGTCTGATTATAAAGGCATACAACGCCTAGAGGCTGCAGCCCGGGCGGGTATTATAAAGCTGTAATGTAGGCTGCAGCATGGCAAAAGGCTGTGCTGCTGCTGGATACCTGAGTATATAGGAGATTGAACTATGATTATTAAACCGATGATCCGCAGTAATATCTGTATCAATGCGCATCCCGTTGGATGTGCGCGCGAAACAGAGCGTCAGATTGAGTTTGTAAAAGCTCAGAAAGCAAAGCGCGGCACAAAGAGCGCTGCCGAGGGCGGCAAAGGTCCTAAGACGGTACTGGTGCTCGGCTGCTCCACGGGCTACGGTCTGGCAAGCCGCATCACCGCGGCTTTTGAGTACGGTGCCGACACGCTGGGTGTTTCCTTTGAAAAAGAACCGACTGAAACCCGCGGCGGTACGCCGGGCTGGTACAACAATATGGCGTTCGACCGTGCCGCTGAAAAGGCCGGCCTGAAGAGCGTAACCATGAATCTGGACGCATTTGCCCACGAAACGCGGCAGGCGGTGATCGATGAGCTTAAGAAATGGGGACACACCGTAGATCTGGTAGTGTACAGCCTTGCCAGCCCCGTGCGCGTTGATCCCGACACAAAGACTATGTACCGCTCCGTGATCAAGCCCTGCGGTAAAACATACAGCGGTCTGACCGTGGATATGATGACCGGCAAGATGGCGGAAGCTTCCACTGAGCCCGCCACTGAAGAGGAAATCAAGAACACCATTAAGGTTATGGGCGGCGAAGACTGGGCGCTTTGGATCAAGGCGCTGGCCGAAGCCGGCGTGCTGTCACAGGGCGTGCGCACGGTAGCATATTCCTACATCGGCCCCGAGCTGAGCCATCCGATTTATCGTGACGGTACAATCGGAGCTGCAAAAAAAGATCTGGAAGCCACAGCACTGCGTCTTAACGACCAGCTTAAGGCTTCTCTGGGCGGCGCGGCCTATGTGTCTGAGAACAAAGGTCTGGTAACCCGCTCAAGCGCGGTTATCCCGATCATCTCCCTGTACCTGTCGATTATGTTCAAAGTTATGAAGGAAAAGGGCACCCACGAAGGCTGTATCGAGCAGATGGAGCGTCTGTTCGCCGAGCGGCTGTATACGGGCAACGGCGGTGAGGCCGGAATACCCGATACCGACACCGAGCACCGCATCCGCATTGATGACCTTGAGATGGACGAGGATACCCAGAAGCTTATTGCCGAACGCATGGCAAAAGTGACGGAAGAGAACCTGGCTCAGCTTGGCGACATGGAAGGTTACAAGCATGACTTCCTTGCCATCAACGGCTTTGATATTCCGGGCGTTGACTACGAAAAAGACGTAGCCCGTATGGACGTTATTGACTAAGGACGTTTTTTAGCGCTGTAAGCCGCACGGTAACGTGCGGCTTTTTTATTAGGGCTTGTGAGCTCACGAGCCCGTGGTACTGGTGGTGCATGAGTTCAGAAAAAACTCGATCTGTATCCGCGGTGAAATCAGCTATAATGCTGCGAAAATTGCTCCTGCTTGTTTAGGAATTCAGGCGCATAAGCACGGGGAAACCTTCGTGGTACGGCTTTATAATGTACGGGCAGGCCGCTGCATAGTCCGCTATGATTTTGCCGAGCCCGCCGGTTACGAGCTGCTGTACAGTTTCGGGCGGCACTGCGTTCACCGCGGGGCAGGTGGGCGTCAGACAGACGGCAAGCGTGCCGTCCTGCATGCGCATGCATCTGAGCGGCCAGATTTTGCAGTCGAACGGTTTTTCCTGTTCGCTCAGCGTGCAACCCTTGCTGCGGTCCAGAAAGGGGCAGGGAGCCTCTTCCTCAGGATCGTCGGTCGTATATGCGTCCGTAAGGTCGGGCGAGCAGCAGGTAGATCCGGTGCCGCTTAAAGTGCTTTCCTCGCGCCAGCGGATATCCTGGCCACGGCAGTCTTTGGTATGGCTTTCCTTGAACTCAGGCGGCATGAGCGGTGTTTCCCACAGGCTCTGGCGCCTGAACGAGCAGCAGAATCTGCATGATGCGCATGTCTGCTTTGATAGAATACTGCTGAGCATGTTACGCCTCCCGTGCTGCCGGCATGTCAAGAATGCAGTCGTATTTTGGCAGCAGCATATCGGGATGATATGACTGCTTTGCCTTTCGCAGCCCTTCTATATTAATGTCTTCCTCCCGGTTTATCCACTGTGCGCCGCATGCGGTGTACAGATATTCCGCAAACATCATGTTTATGGCGGCGAATCCGCCCGAGCGGGCATAGGCACCGTAGGATTTTTCAAAATGGATATCGTACACGCCCGGTGAAATACATGAGGCAATGGTCATGGCGGCTGGCTCGCCGTTCACGCGCAGCACCGCACCCAGTACGGAAAGTTCCTGCCAGTGCGCCGCGACCTCCTGTATTTCCGCCTGCTCCAACAGCATGGAATTCGTTACTGCGGAAGGATCCTGCTCCGCAAGCCATCGGCGCTCCGTTTCTACCAGCGCATCTGCATCTGCGGCAGTGGTACACAGCTCGAACCTGCAGTCCGGATAGTCTTTTTTGAATCCGGCCACATGGTTCCGCTTTTTATGGTTTGTCCGTCCCGGCAGCCGCGCCAGATGCTGCGCCGTATACAGATAGTCGGTATTGCCGGGATCGCTGCTGAACGTAAGCTCCGGCCAGCGTGATGCAAGCCAGTCTTTCTGCTGCTCCGTAAGAAACACAAAATGTACGGGCAGTCCGCGGCTTGTGCGGTCCTGAATAAGCTCCTGCACGGCTTTTTCAGGATCTCCTCTGCCGGCGGGAAACGTGATGCCGTTCCTGCCGGACAGATCTGCTGACGTCTGATACCAGCGCACTAAAAAGCCGCCGGTATATGCGATGAGCGTCTGATATTTATGCCTGAGCAGGTAGATGTTCGTGGCGGACAGGTCGCTGCTCATGGCGCCTGCATCGGAAGCCGCACGGCGCAGCTCGGACAGGTTATGTATGTCGGGTTGTTTCCATTCTATCATAGTTTTCTAAAAGATTGTGTA
>CACZQF010000067.1 GCA_902783245.1 uncultured Spirochaetaceae bacterium
AATAATCAGAACACCTCAAAAAACCTGCTTC
Source organism: uncultured Spirochaetaceae bacterium (assembly GCA_902783245.1). GTDB lineage: Bacteria > Spirochaetota > Spirochaetia > Treponematales > Treponemataceae > Treponema_D. The sequence continues at coordinate 32 of CACZQF010000067.1, forward strand.
TGCGGCGTTTCCAAGGAGACCGTAACACGTGTTCTAACCTGCCCATCAGATTCAGGATGTAATAAACACAAAAAGCAACATCGGCGGAAACAGATGACAGCGTCAAAAATTGATTTCCGCAGCGGCTTGCGCTTTCCCGCTGATTTTTGTACTATACGGCTGTCATGCTGCTGTTTATTTCTGGCAGAACCGATATCCCCGCGTTCTATACGCCGTGGTTCATGAACCGCATACGGGAAGGCTTTGTGGACGTGCGCAACCCGTACTACGGAGAGCAGGTATCACGATACAGGCTTGATCCAGAGGTCACGGACTGCCTTGTATTCTGCACCAAAAATCCCGCGCCCATACTGCCCTACATTTCCGAACTCAAGGACAGAGGATTCGCCCTGTACTTTTTTGTAACCATCACGCCGTACGGTACCGACATAGAGCCGAACGTTCCCGACAAATCAGCGGTCATGCAGTCGTTCAGGGAACTGAGCGAGCGCACGGGCAGCAGGAACTGCTGCTGGCGGTATGATCCGGTTTTCATTGACGAAACGTACAGCGCGGCCTTTCATATCAGGCAGTTCAGGCAGATGGCCGAAACATTGCACGGTGCCACGGACCGGTGCATCATCAGCTTCATAGACTTATATCAGAAAACAGTGAAAAATTTTCCCGGCGTAAAGGAAGTGAGCGAGCAGGACCAGCGCTTTCTGGCACAGGTATTTTCCCGCATTGGCATGGAAAGCGGCATCACCATCGAAACCTGCGCCGAAAAGCTCGATCTGACCGGCTGCGGTGTGGCAAAAGGCATATGCATCAGCCGCAGCATCATAGAGCAGACCACCGGCGGTCATGTGATCAAAAAACCGGGCGTGCAGCACCTGCGCAAACACTGCATGTGCCTGCCTGCCCATGACATAGGATCATATAACTCATGTCCCCATCTGTGTAAATACTGCTACGCAAACTATAACGAGGAACTGGTCAAAAAGAATCATGCGATGCACGATCCGTCCTCGCCGCTGCTGATAGGACACGCCGCGGCGGATCAGCATATCCACGACGCAGAGCAGAAAAGCCTGCTGGCAGAACGGCGCACCGAGCCGGGGCAGCTGCCGCTTTTTGCCGATCTTATGCAGACTGGTCAGGCAGAACGGAACTAACGGAACTGCAGAACGGCCAGCACGGCGGCAAGCGCCGTATTCAGTACAACAGGAATCAGCTGCAGCTGCACAGGCAGGCCGTAATACCAGACGGCGCACGCAAGCGCGGGCATGCACAGCGCAGCAAGCGTCGCAGCTGAGAGCAGCACCAGATCACGCATATTCCTGCCGCGCCATACGCCCGGCCATTTTTCCAGGATCCAGGACAGCATGAACAGCATCTGCGCGTACAGCAGCGGCATCAGAAACAATACAAAGAACGGTCTGAATGACACGCCGAGACTGCCCGACAGGCAGTACGGCAGGTACACCGCATAGAACGAGGCCGTGAGCGGCAGGAACACCGGCCGGCAGTCCTCCGCGCTGCCCGTGCTTACCGCAGCATACACGCCATATAAAAGCGCCGGCGGCAGCACGGAAAAACGCAGCAGAAAATACAGGAACTGAAGGCCGAAGCTGGCAGTATGCAGCTCGCGCTCCAGAAAGAACAGCTGGCGCGCAGCACAGTACAGCAACGCCGCAGAAGCGCCGGTACACACGGCCGCAATAAGCTTTCCTTTATATTTTTGCTGAGACGGCACAAAACAGCCCGCACACAGCAGCGGGAAAATCAAATACAAGAATAAAAACATACATAATATGTATCATGAATCCCCCGCGGACGCAAGTAGCCGGGTAGCGCAGCCACGGAGCCGGGGGGCTGTACACGAAAACCTGTTTTTGCGTCCGGGAACCGCGTAGCCGGGCGCAAATCGGCTTTCCGATTTCCATGGCAGTTATTCATCCTGTATTTTTCGAGTTTACGATGCTATTCCTTGCGTAAAAACACTTTACATACTTCCATTTATTATGCTATAGTTTGTAATACGCTTTATGTGTGTGTTTTACTAACACGAGGAGGATCGTTGGCAGACAATAAGGGAATGCGGATTAATGAGCAAATCCGCGTACGTGAGGTCAGATTAATAGACAATGAGGGCAATCAGAAAGGTATCGTACCTGTTATAGAAGCACTCAAAATGGCTAGAGAACAAGAGCTCGACCTTGTTGAAGTATCGCCAAATGCAAATCCGCCGGTTTGTAAAATCCTTGATTTCGGCAAATACCGGTTTGAACAGGAGAAAAAGCTCCGTGACTCCAAGAAGAACCAGAAGGTATTGAAACTTAAGGAAATCCGCATGCAGCCGAAAATCGGCCCGGGTGACCTTGATACGAAAGCCAAGCACGTACAGGAATTTCTTGACGAGGGAGACAAAGTAAAAGTGACCATCCGCTTCCGCGGACGCGAGCTTGCTCATACGGAACTCGGCTATGATGTCCTGAAAGAAGTTCTCAAACGGCTTACTTCGGCGTACAACATTGACAAGCCCGCTTCTATGGAAGGCAGGTTCCTGTCGATGACCATTTCTGCAAAAGCCAAAAACTAAAGAGGGTACAAGAAAATGCCTAAGATGAAGACAAAGAAATCCGCAGCCAAACGCTACAGTTTGACCGGAACCGGAAAAGTCAAGTACAAGAAAATGAACCTTCGCCATATCCTGACGAAACGTTCACCGAAACGCAAGCGCCAGCTGCGCGCAGCAGGAATTCTTTCTGAAGCTTCAGCAAGAAGAATCCGCAAACAGATGTTACCACACGGTTAATTTTGAGGTATAGAAGATGTCAAGAGCAGTAGACGGAACAAAACGTAAGAATCGTCGTGTAAAGATTCTCAAACTGGCAAAAGGCTTCAGAGGCCGCCGCCATTCCAATTACAAAGCAGCCAAAGATGCAGTGGTAAAAGCACTGTCTCACGCATATGTAGACCGCCGTGACAGAAAGGGCCAGTTCCGCAGATTGTGGATCGCCCGTATCAATGCGGCCGTCCGCGATGAAGGTCTGTCATACTCACGTTTTATTGACGGATGCACAAAAGCCGGTATCGTACTGAACCGCAAGGCACTGTCAAACATGGCGATCGAAGATCCTGCAGCATTCAAAGCTGTAGTTGAGGCCGCCAAAAACGCACTGAAGGCATAAGCTATGATTTCACTCGATCAAGTTCTTTTATTACAGGAAAAAGTTGAGACTGCTGTGGCAAAGATTTCACAGCTGAATGCAGAGAACGATGCTTTACGTAAGAAATGCGCTGAGCTCACAAATGCGCTTTCTGCAAAATCGGAGCAAGTGGCAGCTTTTGAATCTGACCAGAATAAGATCGAGGAAACCATACTGAAAGCCCTTGACCGGCTTAATTCAGTTGAGCATTACATACTGAAGGCCGCCGGCCAGCAGCCCGAGGGTGTAAAACCTGCGGGTCTTATGCAGGCCGCAGAAGCAGCATCACCGGCAGCAGAGCCCGACTCTCCTGCCCCGGCTGCTTCCGCTGATCCTGCAGGTTCAGTTGAACCCGCAGCTCCCGCCGAGGAGCCATATACACAGGGTGAAGATCTGTTCGCCGCAGCGCCGGCTGAAGAGCCCGGCGCACCCGAAAAAATCACCGTGCCGCCCGTAGAGCCGGCCAATCCTGTTATTCCCGCAGATGCAATTCCGGAAGACGCAGTTCCTGAGGATGCAGTCCCCGAAGATCTTCCTGATGATGCTCCCGTTGATTCCAACGGCCAGTTCGACATATTCTAGTCGCCCGAAAGGATTGCCATGGGAACGCTGAAAATCGATTTATTAAGCACCTCTTTCACCATCAAAGCGAATGAGGACGAAGAATATTTAAATAAACTGCTTGGTTATTATAAAAGAATCGCCACAGAGATCGAAAAAAACGGCAACCTAAAAGATCCCACGCAGATCGCCATACTTGCAGGTATTATGATCTGCGATGAGCTGTACAAAGAAAAGTCTGTAAATGCCAAATCTTTTAAATCCCGTCAGGACAGCACCGATGCGGAGGCTGAGCGTCTGACCATCGAAATGATTAAAAAGATTGATCAGGTACTGAGTTGACCGTCTGGATTGATGCCGATTCCTGTCCCCGGACCGTCCGGGAATATATTCTGAATTATACTGATACACATAACGTTCCGGTTGTATTTGCCGCAAACCGCGTCATACCGGTGCAGAAACCCTATCATCATCTTACGTCAGTTGTATGCGGCAAGGAATCAGGTGCCGCTGATGACTATATCGTGGAGCACGCCGTTCCCGGTGATCTTGTGATAACCAGGGATATTCCGCTGGCAGACCGGCTGATCAAAAAAGACATAGCCACGATCAACGACCGCGGCAGCGTATTTGAAAAAGAAACCATACAAAAACGACTCAAAGAACGCGAATTCAGCATGCAGCTGGCGCAGATCGGGCTTATCGGCTATAAAGACAATACCTTCGGCAAAAAGGAGCTTTCTGCATTTGCCACCTGCTTTGACCGCGAATTCCAGCGGCTTGCAGCACAATAGCCTGTCCCCTTTTCTACGCGTGAGTGTCGGGATACGCCTCAAGAATAGCAAGAATACGATCTTTTACCAGCATAAATGCGTCAACCACCTCTGGATCAAAATGCGTGCCGGAGCCTTTCTGAATTTCGGCGAACGCATCGTCCACGCTCCATGCATCCTTATAGCTTCTTCGGTGGCTCAGAGCATCAAACACATCGGCAACGGCCACAATACGCGCGGCAAGCGGTATCTGGCTGCCCGACACAGGAGCCGCTGACGGCAGCGGCATACCCGGCACAAACGTATCCAAGTTGATCTGTCCCGGATAGCCGCTGTTGCTGTCGGCCCAGAACTCATGATGGTGCAGCGCTACATCAAAACACATTCTGTCCAGCTCGGTATCGCTGTCTGCAAACAGCTTTGCGCCGATTACAGTATGCGTCTGCATGATCGAACGTTCCTTATAGGTAAAGCGCGGATACGTTTTCTGCAGGATCATATCGCTGATTCCAACTTTTCCCACATCATGGAACTTTGCGGCGATCTTAAGGTTGTCGCGGAACTTCTGCTTCTGCGCCTCAGGTACCGCATGATCAAACGCCCAGCGGTCATAGATTTCCAGCGAAAACTCTGACACACGCTCAACGTGCGGATATGTTTCCTTAGGATCTCTGAATTCGGCCATAGTCATCATGCGCTTGACCATATCGCTTGTCAGATATGCATGCTCAAGCGCAAGCGTAGCACTGACGGCAAAATGATCCAGATACAGCTCATCATCCTCATCGAACGCAATCACATCGCCGTGCTCATTGCACGCGTTGATCAGCTGCATCACACCAAGCACTTTACCAGTAGCCATTTTCAGCGGTATTGTATAAATTGATTTTGTGCGGTAACCCGTGGCAGTGTCGGAAGCCTGATTAAACGAAAACGGTTTGTCAGCCGGAATATCGTAGACGTCTGCAATGTTCACAGGACGACCGGACCCGGCGACATATCCTGCTATGGACTTTTCATCAATGGGCATCGAAAAGAATATATACGGCAGTTTCTCTCCCGGCTTAAGCTGTTTGAGCAGTGTATCATTCTGCGCATAACGTATTTTCAGGCATTCTTTCTGCACCACATAGATGGATCCTGCATCAGCACGCACAATAGCACGGGCTTCGCTGAGTATACGCTCAAGAAGGATGTCTACATCCTGTATTTTACCGAGCATCCGTTCTGTTTCAATTATAGTCTGTAGTTTTTCTTCCTTTGTATTCTTTACCATTCGCTTACACCTCGTTGCACTGCGGCAGCTTTTGTATTAACGAAAAATAGAGCGGCCCCGCTCCGTTCTGAGCATCGGGCAGCACATGGCAGCCGTACTCTGTACGCTCCGCATCAGGCAGGCGTACAGACTGCAAAAGTCCAGCAGCTTCGGCATGCACCGCCGCCAGATCAACCGGAATAAATCTTGCCGTCTCAAACTTCTTTGTAAGTTTTGCAACCACCGCATCGTTTTCATCCGTGCTCAGGGCACAAGTGGCGTACAGCAGATAGCCGCCCGGTACGAGCATGCGGTATGCGGACGAAAGCAGCGCCCATTGCATCACTGACAACGTTTTTATGCGTGACGGACTCCATTCTCCTAGATACGCTGGATCCGCAAGAACATGTCGCTCCGAAGAGCACGGCGCATCAAGCAGAATGCGGTCAAAGCATTCCTGCTGGCGCAGACACCACCTTGCCCCGTCGCTGCAGGTTACAGTGACCCGCTCTCTGATCTCGGTACGCAGACTTTCGTCAAGTACACGGGCAAGCCGGATCTTACGCTGCGCCGACCGGTCGTTGCAGATCAGACTTGCATCCTCGTCCATACGCGAAGCAGTGATCAATGACTTCCCCCCGGGCGCTGCACACAAGTCCAGCAATGTCTTTGCGCCTGCAACCGGCAGGCTCATCGCGGCAAGGACGCTGCCCGTGTCCAGATAATACGGCTTTCCGCCGCCGGCGCTCCATTCGGCATAGGCCGGCTCCAGACTCAGCGCTGCGCGAAGCGCGGGCCACCGCCCGCCGAATGCTTCGGCATAGTAGGCATCAAAGCCTGCGGCTCCGCTTAATTTTTGCGATTTATGCCCCATAAGCTGCCCACAGTTTGTTATTCTGATCTTTTGCGCTCCGGAACCGCTCCAGACGCGCCGAGACCTCCTCAGGCGGCACCGGAACAACCTGTACCATGCCTGTTTCGCCCGCGGCAGATCTCGCTGTACCAACATCATTCTTCAGCTTAAGGATACCGCACTGCAGTTTCCAGCTGACCAGCCGTCTGACAGCATCATCAACTTTTTCGGCAAAACTTGCGTCTGACGTATACAAGTCGAGCAGGATCGCTGCAAACGGTGCGAATCTTTTTTCAGAAAGCATGATGCAGTTAACCCCGGCTTCCAGCGCCATGACTATGCTTTTCTGCTGGGTATAGCCGTTTTTCTGCAATGCCTCCATAAAGATGTCGTCAGAAAATACAATGCCGTTATACTCCACGGTCTGCCGCAGCATGCGCGTCACCCAGTACGATGACAGGCACGCAGGCACCTGATCGTCATACCCTTTTACACGCGCATGCGACATCAGTACTCCGGCAGGATTCCACAGGGCAAGCTTTTTAAACACTGCAATGACGTCTGACGCAAGCTCGTCGTCAGTCCATGTAATCTCGGGCAGGCCGGTATGCGGATCTGTATTCGTGTTGCCGGGAAAATGCTTCAGCACGGTTCCTATGCCGCTGCTGCTGTATCCGCGCACCGCAGCCCGTGAATAGCGCAGCGTCCTTTCGCGGTCACCATAGCTGCGCGTACCGAGGAACTGCTCATTCGACGGCTTCGACACTTCGGTTACCGGCGCAAGGTTCAGGTGGAACCCGAGCGCCCGCAGCTGGATTCCCTGCAGACGGTACAGCTGCTCTGCCTGCTCGTCAGTAAGATAATCGGCCACGCGTCTGCTTGAGGGCAGAATGCCGTTCAACGACCGCAGACGGTTTACAACACCGCCTTCCTGATCCACGCATACAAACGGCGGTACCGCACGGCTGCGGGCGCTTGCTTCGTAGACGGAGTCTATATACTGCATCTCCTGCTCAGGAGTGTCGGCAATATTGTACGAAAAGAATAATACGCCGCCTGGCAGCAGCGGCTCTCTGCCGGTATATCCGTCCGGCAGCGGCACAGATGAGCGGCGGTACAAGTCATGAACCGTTTCAACAGGCCGGTACACGGTATTTCCTTCTATATTGATAAGAAACAGCTGAGCTATTTTCTGATCGACCGGCAACTGCGCTATATAACGATCAACAGCCTGGCGCCGCGCCGTTTGTACATCCTGCACATAGCCGTGCATAAGGGCAGCGGACTGCAGCAGCTGCTGTCTGCGATGCTGCAATAGCTGGCGCTCACGCTGCGCAGCCCGACTTCCGCAGCTTACGCACATTACCGCTGCAGCGCATAAACAAAGTATACCTTTCATCATTTCAGCAGAACGGTGGTAAACCACGGCACATACGTTACAAGCATAAGCACCAGAAACTGAATGCCTAAGAACGGAAGAACGCCTTTTATAACCGTACTCATGGGCTTTTTAAACGTGTAGGACGCAATAAACAGATCCATACCGACCGGCGGCGTCAAAAAACCGAGGGAAAGATTCATAAGGAAAATAACACCCGCCTGTACCGCAGTGATGCCGAATACCTCCGCAATGGGCAGCAGCAGCGGCGAGACGATAAGAATGGCAGAGTAAATATCCATAAGGCAGCCTACAATGAGCAGCAGGATATTCATTAAAATCAGGAACACGTATTTGTTTGAGACGTACTGTGTTATAAACATCGTAAACGCACCGGGAACGTCTGCATCCAGCATAAAGTAGGACACGCCCGAGGCTGCGCCCATGATAAAAAGCACACCGCCGGAGACAGGCACGCTTTCCGCTATCACTTCGCATGCACCTTTGATCGTAAAATCTTTACGTATAAAGACAGCAAGCAAAAAAGTGTACACTACGGCAAAGGCAGCCGTCTGAAACAGATCGAAAAATCCTGAAAAATATCCGGCGCAGATACAGGCAGGCATAAGCAGCTCGCCGATACAATCCTTAAGTGCACGCCCAAGGGCAGCAAGCGAAAATGTTTCTACTTTACGGCGTTTGTCATACGCGACTCCGGCACATACCATAACGACTGCCATGAGACAACCTGGCAGCACCACACCCTTGAACAGATCCATGACATCCACTGAAAAGTAATTGGTGGTGGCGTACATGATGATAGCTACACTGGGCGGAAACATAAGTCCGAGCGCACTGCAAGACGTAATAAGGGCTTCCGCAGTATTTTCCGTATAGCCGGATCCTTTCAGTATGACGGACAACAGGGCGCCAAGCGCGAGTATGGTAACGCCGGAAACACCGGTAAACGTAGTAAAGAACGTCAGTACGATGACCGTGGCCACCACTGTGCCGCCGCGGAACCAGCCGAACATAGCATTAAACACCGCTATGAACCGTCTGCCCGCACTACCCTTAGACAGGATATATCCCGCTATCGTAAACAGCGGAATCGCCGCGACGCTTTTATCCGTCAGGATACGGTATGTTTCAAGCGGAATGACATCCACATAGCCGCCGGCCTGAGAAAACGCAATGTAAGAAACGCCGCCCAGTATAATAAACAGCGGAACTCCGGCAAAGGCGAGCAGTACGAGCAGCAGCACGAGCACCACAAACGCTTTGCCGGTAAACAGAATCCACACGCCATTAAACTGCGTGAACACCGGCACAGATTCCATGCCGAACAAGTAATACAGAATACCCGTTATGGGGCCCGCCGCGATAAGCAGTCCGGCAACGCATCCGACTGCCGCCGCAATTTTATGCGCCGTATGCTTTATAGCACAGCATAATATCAGTATATAGCACACCGGAAGCGCGGCATAGTACAGCTTAAGCGGAAATGCAAACGCAGTCGATGACAGCTGATCGGGATTGATGACCTGACATACGGCATTGAAAAATGCGGCGGTTATAAAACAGGCGACCACACCATCTGACAATGCATGCAGCAGATTTCGTACTTTTTCCGGCATTTTATCTGCCAGCGCCGCAAGTGCAAGATGCCGGTGATCCTGCAAGGTGATCAGTCCAGCAAGGCACGCATATACAAACACAAGATTCACTACGCCTGAATCAGCATCCGGAATCTGAACCTGAAGAAAATCCTGAAAAACTTTGAAGACGAGCGGAAGCACGGCAAGCAGGCAGACAATGGCCGCCGCCAAAGCATTTTCTAGTTTGCGCACCAATTATTCACCTCTGTAGGCAGAAAGTATAGACATAATCTTGTCATACAGCTTTTTATCTACCACCGGATTCTTTACCTCATACATTTTTTTGGAATCATCTTTGAATGCCTGCTCAAATTTTAAGTATTCTGTCTGGCTTAATGTAATCGCTTTGCCGCCCACAGATTCGTACCGTTTTATGTAGTCCTGATCATCACGCATCTGATTCTGCTCGAATTTTACACCAGAATCCTGCACAACCTGAATAAGCTGCGCTTTATATTGCTCGGGTACTTTACTCCACGTGTCTTTGGATACAAGGAATGCCGCCATAACAGGACAGAGCGGAACATTCAGGACATACGGTAAATTCTTGTAATACTGCGCTGCATAAGCATACATGGGCAGCGTGTACAACCCCTCAAGCCCGCCCGGCGTCCGCATGCTCTGCGAAAGCTTTTCTGCAGGAACATCCAGAATATGGAATCCGGCTGCTTTGAACGCATAGCCGAGCGCCGGAGAAGATACGGATCCTATGGAAAGCTTGATCTGCTTTAATTCATCCGATGAACGAATCGGCGTCTTTGTGAAGAAATATGCCCATCCTACATTAAACCATCCTAAAATCTCATAGCCGCGCTCACGCACAGGGATCTTCATATCCTCGGTAACTTCTTTCAGTACGACATTCACTTCTTCCTGGTTACGGAACATAAACGGGACGCAGAGCGTCAATACCTTTGAGTCAGGCGCGAGATCGGAGATTCCCAGACCGGTAAAGATAGCACCATTGATCGGCGGAACCTGACCAGGACGCACAGAATTGAGCTTTTGAATGACACCTGCCTCGCCGCCCATAGCGGTTGCGCTCATAAAATGCAGGGTTACTTTTCCGCCGGTAATCTGACTGAATTTCTGAGCCATAACATGCTGCTCAACATCCCAGCTTGAGCGGCTCGGAACAACAGAAGCAACCTTTATATTGACATTCTGCGCCATTACGACAGTGCAAACACCTTCAAATAAAAACAAAGCAAGTACAAGCAGTTTCTTCATAATATCCTCTTTTATCAAAATTACCAGTGAATAAAATAGTTTTCAGTCTGACCAAGCAGCCAGCGGGCTTTATTCTGAAATATTATCGTCGCCAGCCTGTTGTCAGGCACATCATCAGGATTTATTGCAAGGGCCTTCTGCAGGCAGTCTATAAAACCTGTCTCATCGTTGTTTTTGGTGCAGACGGACTCTGCATACATAATATACGGAGAAGGTGATTTTCCGTCGGCAACCCGGAGGGCTTCGTTATAGCAGTACATACCACGTTCCGTGTCGCCGCCGAAATCAGCAGGAGCTGAAAAATAAAATGCGGCAAGAACACTCCAGATTGCACCCAAATTGTAGTCGGGATTAAGGGCTGCCGCTCTTTCCAGCATGGCTACCGGGCCGTACAAGCGGCCGAGCAGCTCCGGATCAAGCGGATCCAACGCAAAGGCCCCTAGTGCACCTGCAGCACACCAGTAGGCCGCATCGACATCTTCCTGCTTCAACAATAAAACCGCTTTATCGACTGCGGCATTATCATCAGATAAAATCACATCCGCAAAGCCCGCATATTTTTTCCCGAGCGCACCGAGGATAAAATCCCGGCCCTTGAGATAATGAGCTTTTGCACGTTTGTATTCGGCATATTTTAAGTCATACTGCTCATCAGTCAGCTGATCCGCAGGCAGCTGCACAAATACATTCGCATACATGACATTCAGTGAACCGCAGGTTATCTGCAGCCCTAAATGCTCAGGATTGGATGCTTGTACGATCTCGTACATTTTGAGCGCTGTCGGAAAAAAATCAGAGATTAATATTGTATCAGACTCACCGGTAACCGCAGACATGATATTGGGCGATCCGGCTTTTTTTTCAACCTTCCGGCCTTTTTTGTCGATTCCTGCCAGCATATCGGACATGCTGTTAGCAGCAACTTTTCTTACCGAAGAGCACCCCGTCATACCTGCGACACAGGCACATACAAGGGCAATTGTTAATATTTGCTTACACATTAAGTAATTATATAAAAAATAGGAGTACAATGCAATTACGCATTGTTGTAAACACAATTCTTTTTTTATATAATTCTTTATATGAGTTCAATTTCAATCGTTACAGGCGCTTCAGCGGGAATGGGAGCGGAGTTTGTGCGTCAGATAGCGCAGCTCGGTATTTCAGATGAGATATGGATTATTGCCAGACGTACTGAACGGTTGAAGGCGCTGACGGCAGAAGTTATGGCGCAATCACGCTGCATAGTCCGCCCGTTTTCTATGGATATAACAGGAACAGAGGGCATCGATCGGTTCTCTAAGCTGCTAAAATCACAGGAAGAAGAAGCAGGTACACCGCTGCACATACGGATGCTTGTCAATAATGCCGGATTCGGTACATACGGCACATTTCTGCAGACAAACCTGCACAGACAGCTTGAGATGATTGAGCTGAACTGCGTCAGTTTGACAGGCATCTGCGGTATTGCTATTCCTTATATGGACCGCACCTCTATATTGATAAACGTTGCGAGCCTGGCTGCCGTTATGCCATTAGGCAACTTTGCCGTATATGCTGCAACAAAGGCATACGTACGAAGCTTTACGCTGGCGCTTGCAGCAGAAACAGCAGACATGGGAATAAAAGTCTGCGCACTCTGCCCCGGCTCAGTCAGTACAGAATTTGCAGATATAGCCTCTAACGGTGCAAGAAAAACGGTGCTGCATGGAAAATCGCCTGAAAAAGTAGTGGCACACTGTCTGCGCAAAGCACTTGCCGGAAAACATATTGCCATAATGGCTCCAAAATGGAAGTTCAATGCGCTGATCAGCAGATTCGTAAGTCATTATTTTGGAGCACGCATGACCTATAAATATGCAAAAAGGCCATCAAATCCAACTACTTAATTATATACGCACTAAGGCAAATACTCCGGAAGAATATTTTTAAGAGCCTTTAAGAGCTGCTGTTTTTTTTTGAGATCACCGCCAGTAAGAAAATCAATCTTTTTTCTGATTGCAACTCGCTCAGAATTATCCTGATATGTACAGGTACAAGTTTCGGTCATATAACCGGCATCAGAACAATGCTGCTTGATTATTTCAACACATGCGTAATACAGCGGACGGATTACAGCAACAGGATAGTTTCGATACACAAGCTTGGGCGGCATAGTAGATAACTCTCCCTTGTTCAATGCATTCATAAAAAGAGTTTCAAGTACATCATCAAGATGATGGCCCAAGGCTATTTTATTATAGCCATGCGCGATCGCATAATCCAAAAGCTCGGTACGCCGCTGTGTTGAGCACCACCAGCAGTTCATATGCCGCCCGGATTTCAGACGGCCAAGAACATCAATATGCAGAGATCCAAACGGAATATTCCATGACAAATATAATGATCTCATACTTTCTTTTAAAGGAGGGGTTATTTCACTCTCAACATGCAGAGCAAAACATTCAAAAGACGGATTTGGTCGCATAAGCCGGCGACCAAAGTACTCAATCAAAGCCGTTGAATCTTTCCCGCCGGAGGCACCGATAAGTATTTTGTCGCCGGGTTCTATAAGCGCATAATCAAAATCAGCTTTGTCGATAAGTCTGAATAATAAAGGTTGAGCCACAAAAGTAATCTATTTATTTTTTTCCATCCAGTCGGCGATACCTTTTACAATATCAGCATCGATATCATGCTCAACCCTGCAGGCATTTTCTTCAGCCTGCTCCTCAGAAACACCTGTTATTTTCTCTAAAAACTTAGTAAGCAGACGATGTCTACCATATACATCCTCCGCTTTTGACTGTCCCTTTTCTGTCAGCTTGATCATATTTCCCAGATCAAACCATATATATCCATCTTCTTTTAAGATAGACATAGCTCGACTTACACTCGGCTTTGAAACATGTAAATGATTCGCAACATCGACAGATCGGACAAAACCGTGTTTTAACTGAAGAACCAAAATCGCTTCCAGATAATCTTCACCAGATTCATACATATTCGAAATTATAGCCTATAGTAAAACAAAATGCAAATAAGGAAAGCATATTGAAAGGAAAAGAAATAATAGAACCAACAGACAAGAGCACGCACCCACAGCGAGCCGGAAGGCATGGGGCGGGGACAGGGCGGCGAAGGTGTAAAGAATAAATTTTAAAAGAAAAAGCCTGGCAGCGACCTACTTTCCCGCCGGAAGGGCAGTATCATCGGCGCGGGCGGGCTTGACTTCCG
>CACZQF010000068.1 GCA_902783245.1 uncultured Spirochaetaceae bacterium
AAAGGGCGCGCAGGGAGCGCTGCACCACCACCCGCACACGCAGATTACCTACGTGGTGAGCGGCAGCTTTGAGTTCTGCATAGATGGTGTAAAAAAGATCGTTCGCGCGGGCGACAGCATGCTCAAGCTTAACGGTGTAGAGCATGGTTGTGTCTGCCTTGAATCAGGCGTGCTTCTGGACATTTTTTCACCCATGCGGGAAGATTTTGTAGCTCAGTAGATAGTATCTCCCAAAAGCCGCGCTGCCAGTTCTACGGCAAGCTGCGCGGTCTGGTTACGGATATCAAGCACAGGGTTCACCTCTACTATTTCTGCGGAGCGTACCATGCCGGTGCCGCACATTTCTTCCATAAGAAGCAGAGCCTCGCGGTTGGTCATACCGGCTGCCAACGGAATGCCGGTTCCCGGCGCGAACATAGGATCAAGTACATCCATGTCGAAGCTTACGTGCACTGCATCTACGCGCTTTTTAAAGAAGTCTGTTACCTGCTTCAGAATTGACGGGAATCCCTGACGGTCAATGTCACTCATGGTAAAGACGGTGACGCCGGCCTTTTTCATAAGCATACGCTCGCCTTTATCAAGGTCGCGGCTGCCTACAAAACAAACATTGTGCGGATTCACTTTGCGACCGTTAAAATATAGGTTGGTCAGATCAGGCAGGCCGATGCCGCAGGAAGCGGCAAGACATTCGCCATGAATATTGCCGGTCGGTGTAGTTTCTGTGTTATTAAAATCACCATGGGCATCGACATACAGAACTCCGAGCTCTATGTTCCGCTTCTGGTCTGCGGCTGCAAGTCCGGCCAGCGTGCCGAGTGCAATGGAATGGTCTCCGCCGAGCACAAGAGGAAACTCCTGTGCGGCCACGGATTTTTCCAGCTCCGCGGCAAGCTGGGTGCATGCTTTGACGATAGGCTCAAGATATTTTGCTTTCGGATTGCCGGGATGGTTGTAGTCGTCAGGGTGTATGACGACCGGATTTGAATACAGAACCCGGTGTCCGAGTCCTTCCAGGCGTTCTTTTATTCCTGCAAGCCTGATGGCTGACGGTCCCATGTCGGAGCCGTGGCGGCTTGCGCCGAAATCCAGCGGCATTTCAAAGATGTGTACATTCATGGGGCAATTGTAGTGATTTTAGTATGGAGTGACAAGCAGACGGTCAGCAGAAGATTTCCGTGCGGTGAAGGGAGCCCAGCTCGTGCAGCGCTTCACTGAGCGTAAGCTCTGGATACTCCTTCCGGAAATTGCTCAGGTCTATAAGAAAACGGTTCATGGAAAAATGCTGGTATACAAACACATGGTCGGAAAAGTCTGCGGCGGCACTGTGGTAGCCTTCAAGAAGCTTGTTGCGGTAGGGAATGAACAGACCCCTGCCTTTGAGTTCTGCATAGCCTACAAGCCATATCGCAGGCAGCATGTCTCGGGGTGTTTCAGGGGCCGCACCGGCGATCAGCTGCCGGTGCAATACGGCAGTATGCTGCGCCATCCAGCATTGGCTTTGTTGTATAAGGTTGTACACGGTTGGTTCTTTAAGCAGTTTGCGCAGATGCGCGGTTTTTGCAGTATGTACGGGCGTTTTATTCAGTATAAGCACATGCTTCCTAAAATCTATGCCGAGCTCAGGATTCCTGCGGAAAAAACCTTCCGCAATCTTTCCAGCCTGCCCGACCAGATAACGGCGGTTTTTATGCAGCTGTTCGTCTTTTCCTGGATTGTCGCCGATAACGATAAGTTTTATATCGTCCTGCGGAGTCAGCGTATCAAAATCACGGCTGTAGACCACAGCGTTTTCAAGCGGATACAGCGGTGTGTCCGCTTGTGAAGCCGCCCGTTGCAGCGGGAACAGCATTTCTTGCAGTTCAGACCATTCCAAGCATTTTGCCTTAAACTCATCTCTGAATGTACGGAATGCATCCCATTGTGCGCTTGTCATAGCGTCTCCGGATTATACAGTTGTTTTTGACTGGAACAACTCATTAAGGAACTGCTTGCCCTTGCTGGAGACCAGCTCATAGATTTTTGAGGAGACCAGCTGGTAGGTAAGCACATCAAGGCCGAGCGTACCGTCAGGCTTAGTGAACACGAATATATGCAGGCTGTTGTCTACGGCGTTGTCGGCGTTTCTGGTGTCACGGTGCATAGCGTCAACGTTGAGCTTGATTCCGTTCAGGTCAAAGTGCATGCGCTTTATGCGCGCATGGGCGGCGAGCGGTACCGGGTACTCTGTAAAGCGGCAGGAAAAATGACTTGAGCTGATATCCTGCAGCGTGCCGGTATAATATTGTCCGCCGTGGATGAACTTAAAGATGCTGCCTTCTTCGCAGATGGCACGGATGCGTTTTCTGCGTCCTTGTGCCTGCGTGGCGTACAATACCTTGTCGATGATCGTAAAGTTCTTGTTGCGGTCCTGCGTCATGGCGATGCAGCCGCAGGTAATGCCGGTGTCGTACAGATAGATTTTTTCCAGATTGAGCTTGTCGCGTGGATTCGCCCGTTTTTTATACAGCACGCCGAGCATAGAGTTTTTGTATTTTTCCTGCAGGCTCCTGATGAACAGCGGCCATGGCATGCCAGGATGGGGACTGTCGATGTTAAAGAACATGACGGAGTCCTTAAAGATCGTGAGCAGCAGCTCTATTTTATGTGCAAGGGGACAGAGTTTGTCGTCATGGATAATGTAGATTTCATGACCTTTATCCATGAACTGGCGCAGGTAGCTTTCCGGTATGAAATTTTCGTCCGGTGTAATAAAAAATGTCTTGCGCCCGGCCAGTATGCTCGTAAATTGCTCCGTCATAATACTATGTATCTTACCGTATAGTTTGTTTTTTTTCCATGGGATTTTGTGCAGAAACAGCAGTTAAAACAGCGGTTTTAACTGCTGTTTTAACCGTAAATTATCGCAGGCATGATTTTTCAATAATGCGGGCGAACTGCTCAAGTCCTGTCTGGTCTGATTCAGTAAAGCGTGAAAGCAGGGGACTATCGATATCAAGCACGCCGATGACCGCTCCGGATGAATTATGCAGCGGCACGACAATCTCCGAATTTGAGGCTGAGTCGCATGCAATATGGCCGGGAAATTCGTGCACGTTTTGTATCAGCTGCGTTTTGTCCTGCTGTGCAGCGGTTCCGCAGACACCTTTGCCTGCGGGTATCCTGATGCATGCGGGCTTGCCCTGAAACGGTCCAAGCAGCAGGTAGCCGTCCTCCATAGTGTAGAATC
Source organism: uncultured Spirochaetaceae bacterium (assembly GCA_902783245.1). GTDB lineage: Bacteria > Spirochaetota > Spirochaetia > Treponematales > Treponemataceae > Treponema_D. The sequence continues at coordinate 3,230 of CACZQF010000068.1, forward strand.
CTGCCCAGTTAATATCGGGCAGCTGCTGCCACAGCAGTGCGGCGGCATTAGCCATGTTCGGGACGGTGTGGTCTTCACCCTCGACAAGGGCGGAAAGCATGGCGCAGAGCTGTGTATAATCGGTTTGCATGCGGGCAGTCTGCCATAAAATAATGATACAGGTCAAGGGGATTGTATCCTGCTGCAGCAGGAGCATTTTTTGCAACGCTTGCCAGACACCGGGCTTTTCCGTAAAATAGAAAAACTATGGAATTTACACAAGAAGCAATTGACGCTTTAACAGTCAATGAAGTTGAGATTATGAAAAAAATTGCTGATTCCCTGAACATTCGTGTCCAGCAGGTCAGCGCCGTTATCAGCCTTGTGGAAGAGGGATGTACAATACCGTTCATTGCCCGCTACCGTAAGGAAAAGCACGGTTCTTTGGATGAAGTGCAGGTGCGCGATTGCGACCACCTGTTTAAGACATATAAAAACCTTGAGGAACGCCGCCTTGAGATTATAAAAGGAATTTTCGGGCAGGGTAAGTTGACCGAGTCCCTGTATACAGCCGCCACCAAGGCTTCCACCCTTACCGAGCTTGAAGATCTGTGGGCACCGTTCAAGAAAAAGAAGAAGACACGGGGCATGGTCGCCATTGAAAAAGGTCTTGATCCGCTGGCAGACGCCATGCTGGAGCTTGACGATGCTGCGCTTGAAGAAAAAGCGAAGGAATTTGTTCACGAGAATGCGGAGAATCCGGAGCTGTCCGTGGCAACTGCGGCTGACGCGCTTGCAGGAGCAAAGGATATTATCGCCGAGCGCGTGTCACAGGATACTGACAACCGTGCGGCGGTGCTCACGCTGTACCTTAAGACCGGCAATATGGTTACGAAAGGTATCGGTGATGAGGAGGCCGCAAAGACTTCCACCTATCAGATGTACTGGGATTATACTGAGCCGCTGAATCAGGTGAAGCCGCACCGTATTCTTGCCATCAACCGTGGCGAGCGCGAGGGCGTCCTTGATGTGACGATTGACGTGGATGTTGATGCAGCCGTTGACCTGCTCAAAAGACGCGCCGTGCTGCATAATAAATATCACGGCGAGGCTGTGGAAGACGGTCTGGTGCGCCTGCTGTCTCCTGCTGTGGTACGTGAGATCCGCAGTAACGAAGCCGATGAGGCTGACGCGCACGGCATCGGTATTTTCAGCGAAAATCTTAAGAATCTGCTCATGACGCAGCCGATCAAAGGAAGCCGCGTTCTGGGTATTGACCCCGGTATCCGCACGGGTACAAAGTGCGCCGCACTTGATGAGACCGGCAAATACCTGCATTCCTTCCTGATCAAGCAGGTTGCCGATCCAGACGGTGCCTATAACGCCATCAACGAAGCTATCGATCAGTATGATATTCAGGTTGTAGCCGTGGGCAACGGTACGGGCAGCCCTGAGGTTCAGGCGATCGTAAGCAAGGTTATCAGCGAAAACTATAAGGATGTTATGTTTACGGTCGTAGATGAGTCCGGCGCGTCCGTATACTCCGCGAGCGATATTGCGCGCGAAGAATTCCCTGATCTTGACCTGACGATCCGCGGCGCAATCAGCATGGGCCGCCGTCTGCAGGATCCGCTGGCAGAGCTGGTGAAGATCGATCCGAAGGCAATCGGCGTAGGATTGTATCAGCATGATGTGAACCAGAAACGGCTGAGCGAGACGCTTGATGAGGTTGTAGGCTCCGTGGTTAATCAGGTCGGCGTAAACCTTAATACGGCCAGCGCTTCGCTGCTTAAATATGTGTCGGGCATCAACAGCACGCTGGCAAAGAAGATCGTTGCCTATCGTGATGCCAACGGCAAAATTACGAGCCGCGAGGATCTGAAAAAGGTCAGCGGTCTGGGGCCCAAGGCGTTTGAGCAGTGCGCGGGATTCCTTAAGATTCCTGAAAGCAGCGATCCGCTTGATAACACCTGGGTACATCCTGAGAACTATGATGCCGCCCGTGAGCTGCTGCCGGTAATCCAGAAAAAAGAAAAGGTAACGGCGGAGCTTAAAAAGCAGCTGGAAGAAAAATATAAGCTCGGCGATACGACGCTCAATGATATAGTAGAGGAGCTGCAGAAGCCCAACCGCGATCCCCGTGACGGCTATCCTGCTCCTATTATGCAGAAAGGCGTGGTGCAGTTTGAGGATCTGAAGGAAGGCATGAAGGTGACGGGCAAGATCAAGAACGTGGTTGACTTCGGCGCCTTTGTCGATATCGGTATCCATGAGACCGGTCTTATCCATATCAGCGAGCTCAGCGATACGTTTGTAAAAGATCCCATGGAAGTTATCAAAGTGGGAGACGTAAAGGAATTTACGATTATCGGTCTGGACAAAGACCGACGGCGTATCAGTCTGTCGCTAAAAAGCGATGCCGCAAGCCGTCTGCAGACGGGTATGGGCGGCGGTGCGAAGTCTGCGTCCGGGGAGGCAAAGACGTCCCATCGTGTTGTGATTGTAAAGAAAGGCGACAAGCGTCCTTCGCAGGATGCGCACAAGGAAGCCGGCCGCCGTGAAAACGCATACGCCGGCGGCGCCCGCGGCGGCAAAGATGACGGAACGATGTATAATCCGTTTGCCGCTCTGCTGAAAAAATAAGCGTCGGCAGTTCCGGAGGACCGCATGCGGTCTGCCGGAATGCTAAATACTTGATACGCCCGCAGGATTCGTTATGGACTCCTGCGGGTTTTTTATTAACAGGTGAGGTGAAGAGACGCTCCAAAAAAATTGGATAAAATGCGCGGTCAGATATGCGTCTGCAGGTTTCTGTCCGCGCAAATCTGAGCCGTTGCTACAATGTTGTCGCTGTGGATGGATTCAAAATTCTTTACGGAAACAATATAGTCCTGTATCTGGTTGTCGAGCAGCACGTGCAGTGCCTGAGCTGCATGGCGGGCTATATCCTCTACAAAGCGCGGGCCGCCGGTGGTTTTTATAAACTCGTCGTTGTCCCAGTATCCGCCGTTGTATGCTATTTCAGTCACCTGCTTTTCGTCAGGCCGCTTGAGGATAGGATAGGTGCAGGCTGATGCGCTTGCGGCAAGAATAGTGTAGATATCTTCTATATGTAATACCGTGCTGCCGCCAAGCTCCACCGTTGCGGTGATCTGTGATTTCTGGTTGTGCGCCCCGTAGCCGCTCTGAAGGATTTTCTGGGCGAGCTGTGCAGGCAGCGACTGTACGGCCTGCAACTCCTGCGGGGTAAGATTGTTTTTCAGGAGGCTCATTTCTTTGGAGCACGGGCACAGGCTCATTTCCGTAGTCTGTACAGTCAGATAATTGTGGGCGGTACTGTCTTGCATTTCGCAGGTCAGCTTTGCCGTGATTATTTTTATGGTGTCGATATGGGTTACCGGCGTCTGTTGGCAGACCGGATAGTCAAAGTCTGCGGAGATGTAGACGTAGCTGGAACCGTGCGCCTGCTGCAGCTGACGTGCAAGCGGCTCCAGCGTTGTATAGGCACCGGACTGCTCTTTTACGGCGTTGAATACGGTACAGCCGATGCGGGACATGTTGATGCCCTTTATGTTCGGCGTAAGCGAACAGTAGGAGTTTATGCGTGCCAGTACGGACTGTATACTGCCGTTTTTGTTATAGACGGGGAACGGCAGCTTCAGGTTCTCTACGCCGACTTTTTGTATATACATCCGGGGAAATCCGGTCTTTTCCTGTTGGACGTCAGGTAATGTCATAACGGCTACAGAGTATCATGTTTCAGTAAATATGGCAAAGGGCGGCAGGTACTGCTACTGTGCGGCGGTGACTTTTGACACGGGAAATGTCCGGGTGCACGCAAGCGGAATGTTCGCCTGATAGGGCAGACCAGTAAAGGTGAGTGCGCTCTTGAGCGCGAACTCAGGATCTCCACCTTTTTTAGTCAGCAGCCGTATGATAAAGGCGCCCGCGTGTGCGGTACTCAGCGTGGCGGTCATAGGAATGGTTCCGCTGCCCGCACGTATAGCCGCCGCTCCGCCGCTTGAAGCTTTTGCCTCGGCGATGACGGACGATGACGAGCGAATGGCGCAGTCGGTGACGGTATACTGCCAGGGTGCTCCGCCGCCGTTTGCGGCATTGATATTGAAGGTGAGCTTTATGTCCATGTCCACTCCCTTAAACGCATCCTGCGGAATATCCCTGCCGGTGATAAGGCTTGCAGCAAGTGATGCAGCTTTGATCGCGCCCATACCGCTCTTGGTAAATGATTCTTTTAGCTTTGCGGCGGACGGAAGCTGTACATGAACGTCTGACACGGAAAGTCGCGGCTTGAATACAGGCACGTCAAAGTCCTTGGTGAAGGGAATGTTCAGAGTGTTGCCGACATAGGGAATTGCGCTCAGGTCGACGGCAACGTTTCCTTTGACCGTGAACGGCAGCGCCTTTTTTGACGTGTCCGCGGAGGCATAGGACAGGATGGTGTCGTAGGGCAGCTTTACGAGCAACGTATTGGTGGTACTTGCGCGTTTGGCCACCGTCAGGCCTTCGCTGGTGGTCAGGCTGGTGTAGAGCTGCTGTCCGCACAGAATGTCGGCGGCTACCTGCTTGATTGAAAAACCGACGGGGTACGGGTTGGTGACCGTATACTGCGCGGCAAAAGTAATGCCCTCAAAGTCGAGCGAATCTATGGACACGGATTTCAGGGAAACGGTCGGTTCTCCTACGATTTTTTTGACCGATGCGCAGGAGAACGTTAAAAGTACGGAAAGTACCGCTGCCAGACAAAAAAATACGGCTGCGTTTCCGCGCGGCTGCGCCGGCAGGCTGTTACGGAGTATATGCATAGAAACCTCACGATAAAATAAAGCTGGCGGCATGCCAGCAGGCCGCCGCCGTATATATTATAGACCGTATGGCTTCATGTTACAACCGAACGCAGCTGCCGGAACTGCTGTCTGTCCGGAGCCGCGCCGCTGCGTCTGCAGCATAACGGATCCGGTTCCGTTATTTCTTTATTTTGCAGATGAGCTGCGTCATGGTACCCATGGGGCAGTAGACGCACCAGGAGCGCGGCTTGAACAGCAGCATGGTGATGATGCCCAGAATAGTGGACGTGAGCATGACGCTGTAAAAGCCGAATGAAAACTGTGCGATCCACGGGCTGACACCTGTTGCATGGTATGCCCACTGCCACGGCAGTTTGAATGTCCAAAGCAGCTTTACAACCATGCGCAGACTGTGTGCGCCCGAGAATACCAGATAGGTATTCCACAGCATTTGGAAAAACATGGCGAAGAAAAAGATAAGAAAGCCGTACCGGAACCACGGGCTGTGCAGAAAGGCCGGCGGGTTGCGCTTGGGCGAAAGCTTTTTGCCCAGCAGTGCGAGCAGCTGACCTCTGCCGCAGTACCGGTTGCAGTAGGCTTTACCGCCGCCTGCTATAGCGATGAAGAGCGGGATAAAAAAGCAGAGCAGGCCTGCCCACGCAAAAAGAATATTAAAGAATCCTGCCGTCAGGTACAGGGTGGTGGCTATCCATAGAAAGTCATACCAGTTTTTTCGTTTTAGGTTTATCTGACATGTGCTCATACCGCTGCCTCCTGTACGGTACATACTGTGATAATCCCTGCGGGGCATTCTTTTGCACAGAGTCCGCAGCCGATGCAGAGCTCCGGATTTACGACAGCATGGATTCCTTTGTAGATTGAGACTGCCTGCCGCGGACAGACTTTTACACAGCAGCCGCAGGCAGCACATTGGTTCTGCGGAATTTCCGCTCTTTTTTTACTCATTGCTTCTCCTTATAATAAACTCCGCGTTAATGGCGCGGGGTATCCGGGGTTCGGGTTCTGTATACAGCATACACTATATTCCGTGCGTTGTCGGTGACTTAATCACATAAGGTGCCGATAATCTCCGGCCCTATCCGCATTTTTTTCAGCGGACCGGACGTACAGGCCCGGCAGACGGGGTTTTGCATCTGTATTACGATATTTTAGGCGTAAATAATATTTTGACTTTGACGTATGAAGACTATTATTGTAAAATAGTAGTAGTTATTATCCGTAGTATCCGGCAGTATGCTGCTGCCACCGTTCAGGTGAGCCGCCGGACATGTCGGAAGGCTGCGGGAAATTTTCATACGAAAAGAGGACGGTAATGTACAAAATTCTTGAGACACGCCAGTTTTCCGAGGCGGTTTTTTATATGAAAATCGACGCCCCTGATATTGCGCGTAACCGCAAGGCGGGACAGTTCGTGCTTGTACAGCTGGATCTCGACTACGGTGAGCGGGTTCCGCTTACTATAGCCGATGCAAATGCAGAAGAGGGCTGGATTGCCATTGTATATCAGGCTGTCGGCGCCACTACATACAAGCTGTCTAAGAAAAAGACGGGTGAATCTTTGGCTGCAGTGCTTGGTCCGCTCGGGAATCCTTCTGTAATAAAGAAGTTTGACAATGCGCCGGTTGTCCTGGTCGGCGGCGGTTTCGGCGTTGCTCCGCTGTATCCTATCGCCCAGGCATTCAAACAGGCTGGAAACAAAGTTATCATGATTATGGGTGCCCGCAGCAAAGATCTGCTGATCTATGAAAAGGAGATGAAGGATCTGTGTGATGAGGTTATTATCATGACTGATGACGGCAGCTATGGCGAAAAGGGTGTTGTCACTATTCCGCTTGAAAAGCTGTGTTCTCAGGAAGTTCCTCCGGCTGAGGTTGTTGCGATCGGACCGCCGATCATGATGAAATTCGCCTGCGCCACTACTAAAAAATACAATGTTCCCACGACGGTGTCCTTGAACACGATTATGATCGACGGAACCGGTATGTGCGGCGGCTGCCGCGCGAGCATCGGCGGTGAGACAAAGTTTGTCTGCGTTGACGGTCCTGAATTCGACGGGCATCTGGTTGACTGGGACAATATGATGATGCGTATGAAGTCCTTTAAAGACCGTGAGCAGGAAGAATTCCACAAGTGTAAGATGGAAGCTGCAGCAGAAGCCCTGGCGTGAGCCCTGGAGAAAAATAAATGAGTGAATTTGTTGCTAAGGAAGCACTGGCTGCTAAAGCCGTTGAAGATTATAAAGCATTACAGGATAAGATGGGGGCGGCTCCGCTTTCTCCTAAAGACAGAGCAGCCATCGCCCAGCAGGAAATGCCGGTGCAGGAGCCGAAGGCCCGCGCCCGCGTTATGAGCGAAGTGGCGCTCGGATATACCAAAGAGCAGGCTGTTATTGAGGCTAACCGCTGCCTTCAGTGTAAAAACCAGCCCTGTGTGAACGGCTGTCCGGTAAATGTGCATATCCCTGAATTCATTGCTGAAGTTGCAAAAGGAGAATTCAAGGCCGCCGTGGATATTATTAAGCAGACCAACCTGCTGCCTGCTATCTGCGGTCGTGTCTGTCCGCAGGAAAAGCAGTGCCAGGGCCAGTGTACGGTGGGTAAAATGTATAAATCCGCTGAAAAAGCGGTGTCCATCGGCCGCTTGGAACGGTTTGTCGCTGACTATGAGCGTGAGAATAATCTGGTTACTCCGCCCGTTGTAGCTGCCGCCACCGGTAAAAAGATTGCGGTTATCGGTTCTGGACCTGCCGGCCTTACTGTTGCCGCCGATACGCGCCGTGCCGGCCATGACGTGACGGTGTTCGAGGCGTTCCACAAAGAGGGCGGCGTTATGGTTTACGGTATTCCTGAATTCCGTCTGCCCAAGGCGATCGTCGCCAAGGAAGTTGAGAACCTGAAAAAGATGGGTGTCCATTTTGAGACGAATTTCCTGGTCGGCCGTACCAATACGCTGGACCAGCTGCTTACCGAGCGCGGATTTGATGCCGCATTCGTGGGTACGGGTGCCGGTCTGCCAAAATTTCTGGGTATCCCCGGTGAGAACCTCATCGGCGTGTTCAGCGCTAATGAATATCTGACGCGTGCCAACCTGATGAAGGCCTATATGACCGATAAGGCAGACACCCCGATGTTCGTGGCAAAGCATGTGTGCGTATCAGGCGGCGGTAACGTTGCCATGGATGCCGCGCGTATGGCTTTCCGTCTGGGGGCTGAAACGGTTACGATTCTGTACCGCCGTACCCGTGATGAGCTTCCTGCCCGTAAAGAAGAGGTTGGACATGCGGAGGAAGAGGGCGTGGTATTCAGATTTCTTGAAAGCCCCGTTGAGGTTATTGGCGATGAGAACGGCAAGGTAAAAGCGCTGAAGGTTGTGAGTTTTGAGCTCGGCGAGCCTGATGCTTCCGGCCGCCGCAGCCCGATTAAGATCGACGGCAGTGAGCATGAGATTCCCTGTGACGCGCTTATTGTGGCGCTGGGCAACGGCAGCAACCCGCTTATGGCGAAAACAACGCCTGGGCTTGACGTTGATAAAAAAGGCCACATTATCGTTGATGAAAAGCAGGCTACAAGCCATGCCAAGGTCTGGGCAGGCGGAGACATCGTTCTTGGTGCCGCCACTGTTATTCTGGCCATGGGCGAGGGCCGCAAGGCTGCTGCCGCCATCAACGAATATCTTGCTAAATAGCATATTCTGATAATAAACAAGGGCGGAAGGCATATATGGCTGTGTCCGCCCTTGTTTGTATTATTGTTTTTTCTTGCGTTTTTAACCGGGTGAAGTTACACTTATAGTATGCCGGTATTTATTAAATCCCAGACTATACAGACTCAGACCGAAGAGGTTTTTGTCGGAATAACGAACAAAGTCCAGTACATCATAAATGAAATGATTTATGAAAAGAGGCTGGACGCTGATTCATTTGAGGCAACTGTTACGGTTTTTGCTCCGCATACAACGGCGGCCATTATCTCATACGAGAATGCGGATCCTGAAGTCCAGCACGATTTTTTAACCGCGCTGGACAGTATGATGCCTGTAAAACAGGAAATGAAGCATGACAATGCCGCTGCGCACATCAAGGCATCCATGCTCGGATGCTCCGAGACGATTCCGGTACATAAGGGCAGGCTCATGCTGGGACCAAAGCAGGCGGTGTATCTGGTAGAATTCGACGGTCCGCGTTTCAGAACGATTACGGTGCAAGTCCGCTACTGACATACGCGGCGCGCTGTCGGTTTTTATGCGGTAACTATCTGTGAGAGCTCCTCAGCTTCTTTTGCGTAAAGCTCTATGCCGCTTTGCCAGAAGTCTGGTGTTGTAATATCAAATCCCGCCTTACGGCACAGGTCCTCGCAGCTCATGCTTCCGGTATCGGTGAGCAGTGCCGTGTAGGTGCGGGCAAAACTGCTTCCTTCCTGCTGATATCGCGCGTACAGTCCTGCGGCAAAAAGCTGTCCGAATGCATACGGAAAGTTATAGAAATCCAGGCTCGTACTATAATAATGTGATTTTACTGCCCACATATATTCGTGGCGTACATCGTTGAGGCCATCGCCATATGTCTGTTCCTGCGCCTCAAGCATAAAACGGCAGAAATCATCGGCAGTAAGCTCTCCTTTCTTACGCTCATCAAATACCCGCTGCTCGAACGTAAAACGGCACAGAATATCCACGAGTACCTGACACACATCCTGCAGGTCAAGCTCCAGAAGCCTGGCTTTGTCCATGCCGGAACTCCGGCGCATGGCATCCTGCTTGACGATGGTTTCCGCAAAGGTGCTTGCGGTCTCTGCAAGCGTCATGGGGTAGCTGCGCAGGGCATAATCCATATCCTTAATGCAGAAGTGATGGTATGCGTGTCCGAGCTCATGGGCAAGCGTGATGATGTCCGAGAACGTTCCGGTGAAGTTGGAGAGTATGCGGGATTCCTGCTGTACGGGAAAATCCTGACAATATGCGCCACCTACTTTGCCAGGGCGTATACGGGCATCAATCCAGCCGCTGCTGAATGCACGGGAAGCAAAATCACCCATCTCCTGACTGAACGATGCGTATTCTTGTATGATATAGTGTCTTGCTTCGTCAAACTGCCAGATTTTATTTGTCAGAGAATCTTTCGTGGTTTTACCTGCCGGTTGAATGTCAGGCAGCGGCGCGAACAAATCATAAAAAGCAATTCCTGCCGAAGAAGTTTTCTGAGCGGTGGCGCCGTGCTGCTTGAGCACTGCGGCCTTTGTTTTAAGATACTGCCGCCAGAGAGGCAGGCTGTCTCGTACTGCCTGCAGCAGAGCCTGAAGAGACCGGCTGCTCATGCGTGAGGCGTACAGTGACCGGTCTATGGCCTGCGGCCAGTTTCTGCGCTTGTTGAGCGTAATCGTTTCACCTTTTAAGTTGTTAAGCGCGGCTGCAAGCGCGATGCGGTTTTCTTTGAGCAATGAAATCTCCGCTTCGTAGGACTGCCTGCGTATCTGGGGATCAGCGGAATAGGCATCGTTTCTGAGCTCATTGAATGTTTTGCCGCTGGCTTTGTCCGCAAGACTGGAGATGATCTGTTCCTGCAACCGTCCCCATGCATTGCCGCCGGTACGCTGCAGGTCTGCGGCAAGGTTTTCTTCCTGAGCGGACAACTGATGTTCTGTTCTTGTAAGCAGCTGCGCCAAAACGAATCGGTAGCGTTCTGCTTGCGGGGTGAATGCAGCGAGCTTAGTATAAAACGGTTCCAGTTGGTCTTTGTGGGCGGCGAGCGCTTTGCAAAGCTGCTGCTTTTGCTGGATGATGCGCAGGTCCCACGCTTCCATTTTAGAAAGATTGTCCAAATATTGTTTATTGGTAGTGTCGGTGGAATAAAGAATATAGGCGTATGCCGACAAGGATTCTCCGAGTGCGGCGGTCTTATTGTACTGAAGCTGGTATTGTACAAGCCAGTCCGCAAAGTTGTCCTCGGGAACGGCTGCAAGGAGCGTGTCTAATGCATCCATGCAGGTGCTGTAGTCACGGCATGCCTGCTCATATACAGGACTGTTCAGTGACGGATAAAGGGATTCAAGGTTCCATTCGGGAATTGCAGATTGTTTGTGTAAAGAATTATTCATGCCTTTACTATACTGTTTTTCTTTTTGAAAAACAGCCCCCGGAAACATGATTCGGGCATGGGGATTTAAAAACAGAAAAAGGGTCGCAAAAAGGAGGAAGGAATGCGACCCTTTTTCAAACTATTTGTATGTTGCTGCTGAATGTAATATATACTATGTGAGAAAATGTGTCAATTACTTTTTGTTGTTTTTTCTTAGAAAATTTTGCATTTGGTGCAGAATTTTACCTGCAAGCTCCAGCTCAAAGCCGCCTGTCCTGTACTCAGGGGCGGTTTTATGCTATAAAATAGACAAGAGGTGACAATGAGCAGGATCGGTATTATCGGAGCAATGGAAGTTGAGGTAGCACTGCTGCAGGCTAGAATGGAGAACCGCCGGCAGATAACAAAGGCTGGTCTGGATTTTTATACAGGTACGCTCAACGGTACGGAAGTAGTAGTAGTGCGCAGCGGCATCGGAAAGGTTAATGCCGCGCTTTGTGCCCAGCGGCTTATTATGGAATTCGGCGTAACGCATATGATCAATACGGGTATAGCCGGTGCTATGGGCAAAGGCTTGAAAGTACTTGATTTTGTTGTTTCAACGGATGCGTTGTACCATGATATGGACGTAACCGGATTCGGATATAAGCTTACTGAGATTCCGCAGATGAAAGTTTCTGACTTCCCTGCGGACAAACGGCTTGTAGAGCTTGCTGTGGCTGCATTTAAGAGTCTGCCCGAAGCTTCCGGCCATGATGTGACTGCGGGGCGGATCGCTTCTGGTGACCAGTTTATAGCGGACAAGGTTCGGAAAGATCATATTAAAGAAATCTGCAGTCCTGCCTGTGTTGAAATGGAAGGCGCTGCCATTGCGCATGCATGCTTCGTAAATGACGTTCCGTTCGTGGTTATCAGATGTATGTCTGATATGGCTGATACCGGCCATGAAGCTGTCTATGATTTTAATGAAAAGACGGCGGCGGAGCTGAGTGCCGGTCTGGTGATGGAACTGCTTAAAAAGATATAGCGTGCAGTCATACAATCGGTAACGTATGAATCTGTCTGAAAAGTTTAAGGAAACTGTTATCTCCGTAGCCCCGGTCATGGCTATTGTCATAGTGCTGGGTCTTACCGCGGCACCGCTGGGGTTTGATGTGCTGCTGCGTTTTATTATAGGCGGCATTCTGCTTATCGTAGGGCTCACGGTGTTTTTGCAGGGCGTTGACGTTGGTATCAGGCCGCTGGGCGAACGGTGCGGCGCAGCCCTCACAAAAAAGCGTAATCTGCTTCTGCTGCTGTCGGTTTCTTTTATCATCGGTTTTTTGGTTACGGCTGCGGAACCTGATATCCAGGTGTTCGCAGATCAGGTTCGGAGCATGTATCCAAAGGTGAACAAGCAGCTGCTGGTGTTTATGATAGCGGGCGGTGTGGGCACGTTCATGGTGCTCGGCTTGCTGCGTACCATCCTGCGTGTTCCGCTTACCGTGATCCTGTGGATATCATATATCGCTATTTTTATACTGGCCGCTGCCGGATCGCAGGGATTCGTAGGTATAGCCTTTGATTCCGGCGGCGCTACGACTGGGCCCATGACCGTGCCGTTCATTATGGCTATCGGTATCGGTGTGGCTAATGTGCGCAGATCGTCCGGTAGGGAATCCGGAAGCGATAGTTTTGGTCTGACCGGCGTTGCATCGATAGGACCGGTGCTTGCCGTGCTTTTGTACGGAACGATGCTGTCTGATCATACACCTGCAGGTGCTGCCGGTGCCGTACAGAATCAGCTGGGAACTGGTATGGGCGTGTTTCTGGCGATTCTACCGTCTATCATTCATGAGGCGCTGTTTTCGCTTGTACCGCTGTTTATACTTTTTTTGGTATTTCAGTTTACGTTGCTGCGGCTGCCGTTCTATCAGTTTTTACGTATAAGTATAGGTCTGGTGTACAGCTTTGTGGGACTGGTTATTTTTTTAACGGGCGTGAACGGCGGATTTATGTCTGCCGGACGGCTGCTCGGCGAAATACTCGGCGCCAAAGCTTCAGCAAGCGCGGGCTGGTTTGTGCTGCTTGTCTGTACGGGAATTTTTATCGGTGCTGTAGTTGTTCTGGCGGAACCTGCGGTATGGGTTCTGACAGAGCAGGTGGAGGAAGTTTCCGGCGGTACTATAAAGCGAAGGGTTATGCTTGTGTTCCTTTCTGCAGGTGCTGCCGTGGCTATCGGCCTTTCAGTGTTTCGCAGCATAGCGGGTTTTAATATCATGTATATTCTTATTCCCGGGTATGCGCTTGCACTGCTGCTTTCTCTGTGCAGCTCGCGGTTGTTTGCAGGTATAGCCTTTGATTCCGGAGGCGTAGCTTCCGGTCCCATCAGTTCTACATTCGTGCTGTCGTTCACTTTGGGCGCAGCTTCCACCTCCAGCGGTAATGCAGATGCGTTCGGTGTCATTGCATTGATAGCTATGACGCCGCTCATTGCCATTCAAGTCCTCGGCCTTGTATTCAGCCGGGGAAGGAAGTCAGTATGACAGCTTTCAGTCTGCTGGTGAGCATCGTGCCTCACAACAGCGGAGAATTTATTACAAAGGCTGCTGCGGCCGCCGGTGCTGCCGGAGGTACGATTCTGATGGGCAGGGGAACAGCGTCCAGTACGCTTATGACGGTGTTCGGACTCGGCGATGCGGCAAAAGATTTGGTGTATATTATCGTTCCTTCAGATATAAAGCAGACGGTAGCGGCTGCAGTTAAAGCTGCTGCGGCCGGAAAGAAAAAGCATTTTGGTATTTTGTTTTCTATAGATACATCGGCATTTTTACGGGGTGGATCCTTAGTCCAGGGAGATTGTATGGGTACGGAAAAAGCTGAGCAGCTGATAACAGTTATTGTGAATAAAGGCTATGCGGATGAGGTTATGGCCGCGGCACGTAAGGCGGGTGCAGGCGGCGGAACTGTGCTCAATGCCCGCGGTACTGCACGCGAGGATGACCAGCGTTTTTTTGGGATTCAGATTGTTCCTGAAAAAGAAATGGTTATGATTCTTGCTTCAAAAGAAAAGGCGGAAGGTATTGTTTCCGCAATACAGTCTTTACGTTGTCTTTCTGTTCCAGGATGCGGTATCGCTTTCTGTATCGATGTTGATAACTTTACGCCACTTGGGAAAACTGACGCACAATGATCGGTTCCGATACTCCGTTATCTACTAAAGACGTTGTGTTCCGGGAGCTTTTGGAGCCGGAACGCAGCGATGGTTATGTTTCGGGCAGGCAGCTTGGTGAGAGGTATCATCTGTCTAGAACCGCTGTCTGGAAAGCCGTGCAGGCGCTGATTCGCAAAGGTGTAGTGATTGAATCCTGTAAAAACCGCGGCTATCGTCTGAAAGGTATGGAAGACCGTCTGGATGCAGAGGTTATAAAGAGCATGCTGCCTGTGCGGTCCGGGGTGAATGTGTCCGTATATACAGTGATTGACTCCACTAACTCTGAAGCAAAACGCAGGTGTGCTTCTGCCGGTCTGCTGCGGGATGCTGCGGGTACACTGACTCCATCGGGCAGGGATCTGCATCGGAGTGCAGTGATTGCGGCCGAACAGACGGCAGGCCGAGGACGGCTCGGCCGTACATTTTATTCGCCTTCGCTTTCTGGTATTTATTTGTCGTTAATCTATATTCCCGAGCACGGTATTTCCCGGCCTGCTTGCCTTACCGCCGCGGCTGCTGTGGGAGTATGCCGCGCGCTGCACCGGCTGTATGATGTTGAGCCGGAGATTAAGTGGGTGAACGATGTGTTTATACACGGCAAAAAAGTATGCGGCATCCTTACGGAAGGGGTATCGAATTTTGAAACCGGTATAATTGAGGCGGCCATAGTCGGTATCGGCATTAATATCACTGACGGCGCCGCAGGGTTTCCGGATGTTCTGGCAAAGACGGCGGGCTCCGTGCTTGGAAATACGGCGCACTATATCAGGGACGGTATTGCCGTTACGCGTAACATGCTTGCGGCGGCGGTTATAGACGAGATACTGAAGATGTACGATACCGATGACACCGCTTTTTTTTCAGAATACCGCAGCCGTTCCATGCTTATCGGAAAAAATGTCTGCGTACATCCGCTGGCATCAGGACTGCTTGAACCCGGAAGACAGGACGGTACATTCCGTGCTCATGTAGTTGATATAGACGATGAAGCAAGGTTGATCGTGAGAGATGAGCAGGGGAAGGAACTTGCGCTGCAAAGCGGAGAAGTGACGCTCAGCTCTGCGACTGTTGCTGATGATTTGCGGAAAAGTGCCCGTTAAAATGTTGTGCCCCTGACAAGATGATGTTATACTTAGAGCTATGAGCGATGATCTTGATTTAGAGCCCCTTGCATCTCTTGATGATGATGACGAAGAAGTGCTGCTTGCAGAATCAGATGATTTTGATATGCCCGATGTTGATTCTGAATTCCCTGAGCCTGATGCAGACGGTGCATCGTCGAATACGCCCGGTGGCGGAACAGGAACCCCTGCCGATGTTGACCTGAGCAAAAAGAGCTTTGATCCTATTACAAAGTTTTTTGAGGATACTCCCTCAAAGGTGTATGATGATCCTGCCTATTATAAGACCGTTTTGACCGGTGAAAATGATACGGCAAAACGTATCCATATGGTGCTTACAAGGTATCTGACTTGTCAGGATCCTAAAGATAAGACCGTTTACCGTCAGCAGATTGTCACCGCGTTCTGGGAATTCGTAAAATCGGTTGCCCCGAAAATGATAAACAGTTCTACACCGATGTGTAAACGTATGTTCCTGCGTTACGGCGTGCTTCTGCCGTCTTTATTTACGGCGGAGCAGAAAGATATGTTTGCCAAAGCGATTACGGAAAATACGAGCGGTGAGCCGGTCTATTATATGGACGAATGGTTTCAGGCGATCGCTTCGGGAACGCTTTCTCTTTCAGCCACTGATGAAACCCGTCCGACCCATAAGGCCGGCGCCGGAAACGGTGCAGAAGAGCAGCGCCGGCTTATGGAGCTTCAAAGTAAAAACTCCGGTAAGCTGCAGAGTGCTGAAAGTCAGGTAAAGGTTCAGGAAGCCGCACGTAAGACGGTTGAGACGGAATTGCAGGCAAAACTGAATGTGCTTGCTGATCACAACCCGCATCCTGTGCTGCCGAGATATCATGCTGCATATTCCGATACACAGCGCAGGGCGATTACTGAAATAAATGAAAAGCTGCGTGCGCTGATTAAGATTGATAAAGAGCTGGATAAAGCACTTCGTGAAATGGCGGAAGTAAAAGCTTCTTATGACAGCGTTGCGCAGAAACTGGAGGCAGGACCTGCCCCTGCTGCCCTTAACACAGGCGATCTTGAGACTGAGATGAGCACGGTACGTCAGATGGCTAAAATGACCATCGGACGTCAGGGCAATCAGTTTCCGTTATTTTCTCGTGAATTCTTCCACTGTATGCCGAAATCAACCGGCTTCAGGGAAAATGTCATTAATATCCTGTCATGGATTGAATCTATAGATCCTGGTGCATTCTGCCGTATCCATAAAAATATGTCAAACCGCATTGTTCCGTTTGTACTGCTTCTGCCGACATACGGTGATTTTGGATTCTGCTGGGAGCCGTTTGACCGGTATAACCGCATTACAAGCCGCGGCCGTATCATAGTTCCCATGTATCCGCGTGATCTTACGATTGCCATCCTGCGTGCTGTTGCAGATCTGCGCTGGCAGGTTGCCAAGGAAAAGGCGTCGTATTACTGGATGGAGGAAGGTCTTACCGGACAGTATTATCAGTGGATAGATTCTAAGAAGCTTAAAGGTGATTTGAAGTCATTCTTTGTAGAGGATTATATTCTGTGGATGACTAAGGAATCTACCGGCGTACAGCGTCTTGATAAGACTGTGCGCGGTATCTTCTGGCGGTTTATGCCGTTCCCGCAGGCACTTAAGGACGATTTGAAAAAGCGTAGCCTTGTGTATGCGGAGCTGTGCCAGAAAGATATGAACCGTGCTATGTCGGACGGTTATTGATTATCGGTATCTGCATGGCGCTGTTTGCCGTGCAGATACTGGTTCGCTACTTTTGCGTTGATTTTATCTTCCAAACCGAACTTAATAATCGCAATCCTGATAAGCCTGATTGATATAAAGAAGTCTATGATAAGCGAGCCAATGAGCAGGATCGGCATGGCAATCTGAATGGCGATCGATGTCTGGAAATTCAGCACTTTATAAAAGAGTATTACACAGAGCGTAAACAGCGCCAATATGATCAGCAGCGTCAGCACTACGTTGAGCGCAGCGGTTATAATCGTAAAAATCACGGTGTTTCTTTTCTTTTCGCTTTCTGTCAATTTGGTTCCTCCTGTTGAGAGCGGACTGTTATAAGGAATGAGATAACAAGTATTATTCCGCAAATAACAATGGCCATGTCAGCCACATTGAATGTAGGCCAGCGCGGAAGTCCGAAGATACCCCAGAATTTTACGTCAATAAAATCAATGACGCCTTCTGCCCGGAACATCCGGTCATATAAGTTTCCGAATCCTCCGCCGAGTACACCGCAGATGCACCAGCGCTGCAGAGTGGAAAAGTCTGTGTTTCTGAAATAAATGACAATCACAAGCGTAAGTACAATGAGCGGCAGCCCGGAGAACAGAATGTTTCGTACGGTCTGAGGCAGAGAATCGCCTACGCTAAATGCAATTCCCGGATTGGTTACATGAATGATACGGATAATATCTCCGAAAAAAGATGCTCCGATAGAAAAAAGCGGGATGCGGGATGTTACAAGATATTTTGTCAGCTGATCAAGTACCAGAACAATGACGGTCAGCACAAACGGGATACATCGCTTAACGGTTTTCTCAGACATGATTGTAGAAGTATATCAACTTACCGGGGTTGTTACAATCCGCTGGGAATATCGATGAATACCGTCTCAATACCTGTTTCTTTTTCCAGCTTGCGACGCACCAGATTAACACCGATCGTTTCCGTCTGGTAATGGCCGCCCGCTATGACATTGATGCCTGCTTCGCGGACAGGATGGAACTGCTCATGACCTATTTCACCGGTAATAAAGGCGTCAGCTCCGGCTGCAGCAGCCTGGTCAAAATCTTCGCCGGCACCGCCTGAGATAATGGCGACTTTCTTAATAAGTTTTTTACCGAACGGCAGCAGATGTGCGGGGTACGCTGCATTGGGCAGCGCGGCATCTGCCAGCGCTTCAATGGTAAGCGGTTCGGGAAGCTCTCCTAATACGCCGATCATCATACCGTGCCATTCACCGAACGGCGTGAGTCCGGTCATACCGAGACGGGTTGCCATGCCGTAGTTATTTCCTGCTTCCTGATTTGCGTCCAGTGGAATATGGGACGCATACAGCGCTATATCATGCGTGATGAATGAAGCGATCCTGCGGTAGTGTGCTCCGGTTATCGGTTGGCAGCCGCCCCAGAACAGTCCGTGGTGTACGAACAGCAGCTGCGCCTGTTCTGCTGCGGTCTGCTCTGCTGTGGCAAGACTTGCGTCTACGGCAAAGGCGACTTTAGTAATCTGTTTTTGATCGGGCGCAGAATTATCTATCTGAATACCGTTACGGGAAGGATCCTGCGCGAAATTCTCACGTTTTAGAAATGCGTTAAAATACTGGTCAAGCTCATGTAATGTCATAGCAACCTCCTTAATACGTCTTTTCATCGGCAGCGGCGTATGGAAACGTTTCCTGGCGTCTGGTTCCGGTTATTCCGCTGCTTTTGGTATCGGGGTTTTAAGCGCAATATAGCGGGTCATGAATAGATCCTGATCAAATTCCCTGATGCCCATAAGCCATGCCTCCACCGGATCAGTCGCATTGATAAAACCGTAGCCAGGTGTTTTATGAACCGAGTTGTTTTGAATCGAATAGATTCCGGCTGTATAATACGGGTACTTCTGTGCGATATAGGTAAGCGCATGGGTGGGACTGCCGTCTGTAATAAGATAAAACCGTACTTCCTGTCCGAAACGCTGCCGTGCGACGGTTATGAGCTGCTCGAACTGTGCGGTGAATTCTGCTGTATGATTATCGGCAAGACGGCTGTAGGTTTCCGGCTCTTGCAGACTTTTAAAGATAAGTGCAGTGCGTCTGAGCGGCGGATAGTCCAGTATGGAGTTGAACCACAGAAAATCACGGGTATAGAAATCTGCGGACAGCACTGTATAGCCGGAGCCTGCGAGCGAAAGCAGATAGGGCTTGTACCGGTCAGTTTCTGCACGTGGATCCGGCAGAAAGAGAATGACGGGATCCTTGTGCTTTTTGTCGGAACTTGGCGTGAATGTCCACAATACGGAAGGCGGGAATTGTTTCCAGCTGGTCACAGGCTCCATCGAAGTAATGGTTTCCCCGTACAGCAGCAGTTTGGAAACTTCAGCATGGAGTTTTTCTGGTTGTACTTTTGCGGGGCGCAGGTAAAAGAGTATTGCTCCGACGGCTATGATACAGATGCTCATAATTATAGAAAAAATCACGAATATCGGGCTGAAATAATCTATATACAGACTGTTTGCAAGCCGGGTAAGGGCATGAATATTGCCGAAAAGTATAATAAAGGACAGCAGGCACAGCAGCATGTCCTGCACGGTCAGTCCCCATGTGAACAGTTGGATCAGAGAAAGCAAGAACGTAATAGGTGCGAGTACAGCCCCAGATCTGGCTATACTGCGTTTGATTATAAAGACTCTGCCGCAGATGATAAGAAGCAGGGCAAGAATAAGAAATTCTCCCAAAAGTTTATCGGCCATATCCGTCATAGTATACAAAAAAATCCGGACTAGCAACAGACTGCAGCCGGCTGTACCGGGCGGTTCTTTACGGCGCTTTGTGCTACCCCCTTTTATTACTTATTGTTTTATACTATTATAAAGGGGTTGCAGAAAGTGCAGGTTGGAATGGTACATGTCTGATCAGATAAAGTCGTCAAAAAATAATACAGTAAACCTTTCAAAAATAAAAATGGCGATAGAGATGGGGGTACCCCTGTCCATAACGACCTATACGCTTCCTCATGAAATGGAAGTATATATGGGCAACGTGCTGTCTGTTTTTTTGACGGAGCTGGATCAAAAGCAGATGGTTGAATACCTGACCTACTGCCTCTGCGAACTTGTCACAAATGCCAAAAAGGCAAATACCAAGCGAATCTATTTCGAGGAGCACGGGCTTAATATTGATAACGAACAGGACTATGCACTCGGTATGAAAGATTTTAAGTCCGAAACCATTGCGCATATCAATCATTATCTGGCGTTGCAAAAGCAGGCAGGTCTGTATATCAAAATGATCCTGCAGATGCGTAAAGACAAAATAAAGCTTGAGGTGCGCAACAATGTAGAGCTGACATTTTATGAATACAAGCGTATCCATGACAAGCTTTCCCGCGCTCAGCAGTATACGTCCATAAATGATGCGCTTGCTCAGATACTGGACAGTTCGGAAGGGGCCGGGCTCGGGCTTATTATCATGATTCTTATGCTGCGCAAGATAGGCCTTACCGAGGAAAACTATCAGGTGCTCAGCGAGCATGGTGAGACTATAACGCGCATTATCCTGCCGCTTAATGAAAATATTCAGAGTCATCTGTCGCTGCTTTCCACGGAATTCGTAAACCTTATTGATGATCTGCCGCATTTCCCCGAGAACATTGCGACCGTTGGCAAACTGCTCAATGATCCTAAGTCAAAGCTTTCCGATATAGCAACCCACATTAGCAATGATGTTTCTCTTACGGCGGAGCTGCTGCGTATGGTCAATTCTGCCGCGTTTGCCATGTCATCTCCATGTAAAAGTATTTTTGACGCAGTACGGATTGTGGGTCTGCGCGGTATAAAGAACCTGCTGTATTCCATCGGTACTATGGCCATGCTGACGTCCGGTGACGATCAAGTGAAAAAGGATATCTGGGTTCATGCATACGGTGTAGCGTTCTATTCCTACAACCTTGCCCGTTCGTTCTGTGCCGGCGACAAGCAGCTTGTGGCGGATTCCTATGTGTGCGGCCTGCTGCATGATATGGGCAAGATTATGTTCCAGACGGCTCACCCTGGACTTATGCTTGAGCTGAAACAGAAATGCGCCGATGACGGTATTCCTGAGCGTGTGTTTGAGCTGCTTGTGGCAGGAGTAAACCATGGAGAAATCGGTGCGCTGATTGCGGAAAAGTGGAATTTCCCCGAGGTCATCTCTAATGTCATACGGTATCACCATTCTCCGGAGACTGCCCCTGCTGAATATAGGCGGCTTACCTCGCTTGTCTACATTGCCGACATGATGGTGCACTATGTGAAAACTGAAATTGAATATGCGCAGATTGACGCTTCAGAACTGGAGATATTCGGTCTGCATGATCAAGAGAAATTTGATTCAATAGCTAAAAAGCTGCATGAGGTCTTTACTGCCGGCTAACGAATTCTATCTTGATCGGAAGATTTCAGAAATTCCACCCACTTCTGCATAAGAATTCCGAATGCTACCCCGACATTTAACGAAGCCTTAAGACCTGTCATAGGTATGGTGACACGGCCGTAATCGGCACGATCTAAAGCTCGCGGACTTACTCCGAGTTCTTCCGATCCGATGATACAGATTCCCCGTTGCGGGAATGTAAATTCCTGAATAGGTGTTCCCCCCGTCTCAAGTACAAATACCGGAAGATCTTCCGGCAGTTCGTCCAGATCTTTACGTTCCCAGCCCATGGTTTCTATACAGCCCATTCCGCTGCGCAGTGCACGGGGCTGGCCGGGATCTGTACAGAACGGAGAAATATATACTTTGTCTGCACCCATGCCTTCGGCAGTCCTGAATATAGAGCCGAGATTGAACGGAGAGCGAATGTCTTCCGCGTAGACGCATACACCGGGATAAAAACTACGCCGGCGTGTGGTACCGTCTTCATTTACGGGACTTGCATGAGGTGCTATAACCAGATCCCATTCCGCAGGAAAGGTGCCGATGAGTGCAAGCAGATGATTGCGCGCACAGTTGCAGGTTCTGCGCTCGTCAAACGGCTCCGCCTCGAGCAGCTCCTGCAGTTCCTGCGCCGCTGCTTCCGGCAATTTTGGATCCTGCAGCACTATTTTTACGAGCGCCTTGGTATAGTCCTGCCGGGGCATGGAGCGAAAATTGTATTCAGTGCCTTTTTCTGCAATACCTGCAATATCCCGTTCCAACGCGCCGAAGCTCAGCGCAAGCTTACGCCGCTTCTGCCCGCCGGAAAGCTGGAACAATTTTGCCGGATCAATCATCACCAGGCCCGCTTGATGAACTCAAACAGCTCATCGGCGGTCATGCTCCGGGGAAGCTGTGCCATCAGATCAAGATCAGCGGCATCTCCGGCGGTTACAGCAAGCCGTTCCAATGAAAGCGAAAGTTCTTTAAGCCGTGCAGGCAGGTTTGCCTTTGCAATACGTTGTCGGATACTCTCTTCAAATGCAATGATAAGCGCATCAGCGGCATTTTCGCCTGCAGCAGCATCAGGCTTTATCTGAAGCAGCTGTGCGAGCTTTTCTACGCGCTCTTGCTTAAAGCGCGCGGTGTCTTCAATAATATAAGGGAATAGGATCGCCGTAGAAAGCGAGCGTGATATGTGGTAGCGCGTATTGATGCACAGAGAAAGCAGAGAAGCTGCACCGACGGAGCTGATGGCAGCTCCCAGATCAACCAGGCATACCGCCTGTGACAGCAATATTTCATGCGGCGAAGTCACACTGGGAGTGAGCGTATCGTTTATAACGTAGCCCAGCAGTTCCATCGCCTTTTCAATGATCATATCGCTGAAAAAATTGGCTCTGCGTGAAACATAGGCTTCAAAAGCTGTACAGAGGGTCTCCAGAATCATTGACGCATTCTGGTTGTCGGGCAGGGTTACGGTCAGATTCGGATCATAGATTGCAAGCTTGCAGAGAGCAGAAGGCAGTTTAAGCAGCCGAAGCTTGAAATTCCGTGAGTCCGTAATAGGTATAAAATCGTTAAAGATAAAAGGCGTACAGAGTGTGGTTGGTACACTGAGCAGCGGTACGGGCTGTACATCGGGCAGCGTACCGTCAAGATAGGAGTAGAAATCCCTTTTAGAATTAAAATAGGCTGCTACTGCCTGGCCGGTTATGAGCGTTTTTCCGCCACCGATGGCGATAATGCCGTGCACATGTGCGTTGCGCGCCAATGCCAGCGCCTGCTCGACGGTTTTAGAGGTAGCGCCGTCGATGATATCATTGAAGATAAAGAATTCCATGTTCCGGTCGGTCAATGACTGTAGTATTTTTTTTGATAGTCCCACTTCTTTTAGGATGGGGTCTATGATGACCATAAACTTAGAACCGAATTCTCCGGCAAGCTCTCCGAGCCTGCTGGACGCATAAGTACCGAGAATCACATTCGGTGAAATTCTGAAGGTAAAGTCCTGCATGATTTACTCTCCGTCATTGGGCCCGCCTGAAGTCCGTTGCATCAGGCGCAGCTCCGGCTACACTTTTTACGTTTTATCGCAATGCGCCGCCATAACAAAAAAAGACGGAATGCCATCCAGAAAGCGGCTTCCGTCTTTATACATGCTAACAGTTAAATACTTTTTTACACCAACTGTGCAGACTTACAAGCCGTAGGCTTCCATGATGTGGTCTGCTGCTGAATTGATAACGTCAGCATTGAGGTAAGATGGATCCTTAATCTTTTCTTTTATCTGCGCAACAAGATCGGCACGTACGTCAGGCGTTTCATCCGCAATCTGCTTCAGATAATAAGCTTCGGCCATCTTTTTTGCTTCGTCAGAAACATCGATAGAATCTGAACCGAAATCTACTTTAGAGGTGTTGTTTGTACGGCGTGAGCTCTGTACATTGGTGAGAGGCTTAATACCTCCGATTTTGTCTATCATCATCTTAGTGCCTCGCTATCATTTATATTATCGGCATCTTTTTCCGAAAGTTGAGTACTTTTTCTTCCGGAAATGAAAACTGCAAACTCACCCTTTATTGCCTGCCTTGAAGCAAATTCGTCCCGCATTTCTGCGGCAGTTCCTTCAATAATTTCCTCATGCAGTTTTGTCAGCTCGCGGCCGATTACTATCCGCCTGACACTATCAATATCGGCAATATCGGTCAAAAGCTTAACAATTCTGAAGGGCGATTCGTACACTACCACAGCATCGCCGGTTGCCAGCAGCTCACGCAGCCTGCTGCGCCGCTTTCCTGGTTTGGGAGACAAAAAACCTTCCATAATGAGCGTTTTGCCTCCGGCGCCAGCCACGCTTACAAGCGTAGCAAATGCTGACGGTCCCGGAACCGGAACTACGGTATGTCCTGCCTCGCGCGCACACCCTGCAAGCACCGCACCGGGATCGCTGATACCGGGGGTTCCTGCATCGCTTGCATACGCGATGTTCTTCCCTTCGTCCAGCAGGCTGATGATTTTGCGGGAGGCAAACGCTTCGTTCTGCGCCCGGCAAGAAATCAACGGCTTGCGTATTTCAAAATGTGTCAGCAGCTGCAATGTATGACGGGTATCCTCGCAGGCAATGGCATCAACGGACTTGAATGTTTCAATCGCGCGGAAGGTAATATCTCCAAGGTTGCCTATTGGAGTCCCGACAATATATAACGTAGACACATAATTAGTATATAAGCAAACCTGCTGTTTTGCAAGGTTTTGTAAAAATACATGCGGACATACATTCTGAAGCTTGTGCTATTTCTTGCTGTGTATAATCTGGTAAGGAACCGCCATTGCACCCGGCCGAGTGCAACACTTGCTTTCGGCCAGGTGCAGCACTTGCTTTCGGCCAGGTGCAGCACTTGCTTTCGACCGAGTACAACTCGTGCACTCGGCCAGATGTAAGTTGTACTGCCAGATGCAAGTCGTACAATCAGCTGATTGTACCCCTCAAAAGCTGAGGCTGCTGCTCCCAATGTTC
>CACZQF010000069.1 GCA_902783245.1 uncultured Spirochaetaceae bacterium
GATGTTTTTTTCAGGAACAGCAGCAGCATGACCGTGTTCGCAAGGCTTGCCGCCGACAGCGCGAGCGCGATGCCGCCGCCTTTCATGGGACCGGTGAGCAGCAGTGCGAACGCAATGTTGCAGGCGAAACCGATGATTCCCGCCAGCGTGGGCAGCTTGGTATTACCCTGCGCGTAGAACGCGGGAGCAATGACCCTGTTCAGGGCGATAAAGCACAGACCGCCGATATGGAAACGAAACGCCTCAAGCGTGAGCATGACGGATTCTTCTGTAAAACGGCGGTCCTTGTATATCAGGGAGATAAGATCCCTGCCCGTGATCAGCGAATAGAATGTGGTGGGGATGGTGATGAGCATGATGATGCGTATTGCCAGACCGAGCATGCTGCTGAACGCCTGCCAGTCCTGCCTTTTAGCCAGCCCTGACAGATCGGGCAGAATGACCGATGCTATGGAAACGGCAAAGATGCCCAGTATGAGCTCCTGCAGGCGCAGCGAGTACTGCAGGCTTGAGACGATTCCTTCTCCGGCCTTGCCGGCCAGCGCGGTGGACACGATGTCGTTGAGCTGGTATGCGGCCATGCCGATGATGGTCGGCCCCACCAGTGCGATGACCCGCCGGGAGCCGGGATTGCAGAACGCCTTTTTCAGCGTGGTGAACGATACGGTCCAGCCCGTCTTTATGACGTAGGGAAGCTGGAACAGCGCCTGCACACAACCGCCTGTAGTCACGCCTATAGCCATTGCCCGTGCGGGGTTTGCGGTATAGGGCGAAAGTACGTAGGTGGCGACAATGACAATAATATTGAACAGAATCGGCGTGAATCCTGACGGAGAAAAAATGTTCACGCCGTTCAGAATTCCCTGAAAGAATGCTGCTATGGAGATGGCCAGCAGGTAGGGGAACATGATTCTGGTCAGCAGAACGGTCTCCGGAATGACGCCGGTATCGGTGCGGGCATAGAAAATCCGTACAAGCAGCGGCGCAGCCAGCATGCCGCACGCTACGAACGCGGCGGTCAGAAACGACACCAGCGTAAAAGTTGCCGCGATAAACTGTCTGGTCTCGGCTTTACGCTCATCGGTATCGGCTGTTTCCAGATATCCTCTGAACGTGGGAATGAATGCCACGGATATACTGTTCTCCGCAAAAAGCCTGCGGCACAGGTTCGGAATCAGGAATGCGATGGTGAATGCGTCCGCATAGACGGAGGTTCCCAAAAACCTTGCCTTTGTCTGTTCCCGCACCAGCCCCAGGATACGGGAAAAAAGAATCAGAACCGACAGGCGCAGGCCCGCCGAGGCAAGGGATTTTTTGTGAGGCTGCGTGTTTTTCATAGTTATAGAAGATACATGGCTTGGCGATTTTTATCAATGGCCGTTTATGGAAATCAATTTTTGCAGCCGGCAGCCGCTCCCGGCGGTCACCCAACAAATGAATTTTCATCAAAAATGCTCCGGGACGGCTTTTATACAAATTTTTTTCCAAAAAAACTCTGGGACACCTTCAGTTTGAATTTTCCCTGCCGCCTGTGCTCAAAATGTCTCTCTTGTTGCAAAAAAAATCCGTTGCGTTTATGATGTTCCTACTATATAGTATAGTAGTATAAAGGCCTGCGTCTGCCCGAAGGGCTTTACATGCAGGTATTTCTTTTTAAATGAAAGGATACTGATGGATATAATGGATACTAAGCCGACTACTTCAAACACTCAGGTTACTTCATCTTTTACTCCGGTGGGCGTGCCTCTCAGAATGGGTATTGATATTGGCTCCACGACGGTAAAGGTCGTTGTTTTAGGCGAGAAGGATGAGCTGCTGTACGGCGCCTATGAGCGGCACCGTGCGGATATCCGCAATACAATCATTACAGAAGTAAACAAGGCGCTTGATGCGCTTATTCCAAAACTGCCTGCGGGCGAAAAGCAGACGATCAGCGTTAAGGTCACCGGATCCGGCGGTCTGTCTGTGTCTCAGTGGCTGAATGTTCCGTTCATTCAGGAAGTTATTGCGGCTACCACCGCCGTGCGCAAGCTCATTCCGCGCACTGATGTGGTCATTGAGCTTGGCGGCGAAGACGCTAAAATTACGTATTTTACGGGCGGAGTGGAGCAGCGTATGAACGGTACCTGTGCCGGCGGTACAGGTGCGTTTATTGACCAGATGGCGGCGCTGCTTGAAACGGATGCGGACGGTCTGAATGTACTTGCCCGCGGATCAACCACCATTTATCCGATTGCCGCCCGCTGCGGCGTATTCGCAAAGACCGACGTGCAGCCGCTTATCAACGAAGGCGCGCGCCGTGAGGATATCGCCGCCTCCATTTATCAGGCGGTGGTGAGCCAGACTATTTCTGGACTTGCGTGCGGCAAGCCTATCCGCGGAAACGTAGCCTTTTTGGGCGGTCCGCTCCACTTTATGGAGCAGCTTCGCCAGCGGTTCATCGTTACGCTGAAGCTAAAAGATGATCAGGTGATCGTTCCTGAAAATTCCCAGCTGTTCGTTGCCTACGGCGCGGCATATTCTGCGGAGCGCAGGTATTCCTGCGTGGGCAATGCAAAGCCCATGGTGTTCCCCACGCTTGCAGAATTCCGGGAAAGCCTAAAGAATCTGGTGGATGCTTCGCTCAACGAGGTTGAGCGCCTTGAGCCGCTGTTTAAAGATGAGCAGGAGCTGGCGGCGTTCCAGGAACGCCATTCACAGGAAAAGGCACTGCGCGGCAACCTGAGCGAGGCTAAGGGACCTGTGTTCCTGGGTCTTGATGCGGGCTCCACCACGACGAAAGCCGTGCTTATGGATCCCAAAGGGCGTATTCTGTGGGATTTCTATGATGTGAACGCCGGCAACCCCGTGGAGCTTGCAATCCGCGTGCTCAAGGATCTGTACCGGCAGCTTCCGCCTGACGTGTATATAGCACGTGCGGTTTCCACCGGATACGGCGAAGCGCTGTTCCAGGCCGCGCTCGGCGTTGATGCGGGCGAAGTTGAGACCATAACCCATTACCGCGCCGCAGAATTCTTTGTGCCCGGCGTGGAATTCTTGCTTGATATCGGTGGCCAGGACATGAAGTGTCTGCGCATGAAGGACGGCGCCATCGTCTCCATTCAGCTGAACGAAGCGTGCTCCGCAGGCTGCGGAAGCTTCCTTGATAACTTTGCCCATACCATGGGTATGAACGTTGAGCAGTTCAGCAGCCTTGCGCTTATGGCGCAGCATCCGGTTGATCTAGGCAGCCGCTGTACGGTGTTCATGAACAGCCGCGTAAAGCAGGCTCAGAAAGAAGGCGCGTCGGTTGCCGATATTTCCGCCGGTCTGTCCTATTCTGTCATTAAGAATGCGCTCTTTAAGGTTATCAAACTGCGCAAGGCAAGCGATATAGGTTCTAAGGTCGTGGTGCAGGGCGGTACCTTTAAGAATGCCGCCGTACTGAGGGCATTTGAAAAAATTGCCGGAGTGAGCGTGTACCGTCCTGATGTGGCGGGACTCATGGGTGCATATGGCGCGGCGCTTATTGCGCAGGACCAGTGGATTGATCTGACGGCACCCAAACCGGGCGAGCCGGAGGGCACGGTGCATGATGTGCGCTCCGGAATCACCACGCTTGATCAGCTGGATTCATTCAAGGTTGATCTGGAGCTGCGCCGTTGCGGCAAATGCCAGAACAACTGTCTGCTTACGATCAATACGTTCTCTACCGACGGCGCGGACGGATCGCAGGCGCGGCAGGTACGTACGTTTGTTACCGGCAACCGCTGCGAGCGCGGCGCTGAAATCGGCGGCAACGTGGTTGATGCCAGCAATAAAGACAACACGAAGGTTGAAGGAAGCGAGAATAAGAATCTTCCCAACCTGTTCGCATGGAAATACAAGCGGCTGTTCCATTATGTACCGCTGAAAGCTGAGGACGCGCCCATGGGTGATGTGGGAATCCCGCGCGTACTCAATATGTATGAAAATTATCCGCTGTGGTTCACGTTCTTTACCAAGCTCGGGTTCCGCGTGCGCATTTCTCCGCGATCAACACGGAATATTTACGAGAAGGGCCTTGAGTCCATTCCGTCGGAGTCCGTGTGCTATCCCGGAAAGATTTCGCACGGGCATGTGGAGTCACTGCTTGGTCAGGGCATCAAGTTCATCTTCTATCCCTGCGCTCCGTATGAAACGCAGGAGGACGTGACGGCGGGCAACCATTATAATTGTCCTATCGTTACAAGCTACCCTGAGGTGCTGCGCAATAATGTTGAGGCGCTGCGTCAGGACGACAGCATTCTGTTCATGAATCCGTTCCTCCCCATTTATGATAAAAAACGGCTTGCGGAACGTCTCTATGAAGAAATGCATCCCCATTTCCCGCAGCTGACGGAAACACAGATACAGGACGCCGTGCAGGCCGCATGGGACGAGCAGGAGCGGTATCGCCGCGAAGTGCGCGAGGCCGGCGAGTCCGCACTGGAGGAAATCATCCGCTGCGGCGCATCCGGCATTGTGCTTGCGGGACGTCCGTATCACCTTGACCCGGAGATCAACCACGGTATTCCTGAGATGATCCATGATCTGGGACTTGCCGTGTTCACGGAGGACAGCGTGGCGCAGCTGGGACGTGTGGAGCGTCCGCTGCGTATTATTGACCAGTGGACATACCACAACCGCCTGTACCGCGCGGCATCGTTCGTGTCCGAAATGCCGAATCTGGAGCTGGTGCAGCTCACGAGCTTCGGCTGCGGCCTTGATGCGGTCACTGCCGATCAGGTGGATGAGATTCTGCGTGCTAAAGGCCGCATGTATACGCTGGTGAAGATTGATGAAGGTTCAAACCTCGGCGCGGTACGTATCCGTATCAGAAGCCTGCTGGCCGCGGTGAAAGAACGCGAGCGCCATCACCGCAAGCCGGTGGTTAAGTCCGCCGCATATCAGCGGCAGCTGTTCACCAAGGAAATGAAATATACCCACACGATTCTGGGACCGCAGCTGTCTCCGATCCATATGCGGATACTGCAGCAGGCGTTCCGGGCGAGCGGGTACAATATGGTGCTGCTGGAAGCCGTGGATCCTATGGCCATTCAGACCGGCCTTAAATACGTGAATAACGATGCCTGCTATCCGTCCATTCTGGTTACCGGCCAGATGATAGCTGCGCTTGAGTCAGGTAAATATGATCTTGACCATACGAGCCTGCTCATCACTCAGACCGGCGGCGGCTGCCGTGCAACCAATTATATCGGCTTTATCCGCCGTGCGCTCAATGATGCGGGCTGGGGACATATTCCTGTTATCGCACTGAGCGCGCAGGGCTTTGAAAAGAATCCGGGCTTTAAGATTACTCCGGGCCTGCTGCACCGCTGTATGATGGCGCTGATGATCGGTGACGTGCTTATGCGCGTGCTGTATCGTGTACGTCCGTACGAAGCTGTGCCCGGCTCAGCCAATGCGCTGTATGAAAAGTGGACGGGTAGAGCGGAAAAAATGGTGGAGTCATGCTCCGTCCATAAGTATCACAAGCTGCTCAAGCAGATTATCAAAGAATTCGATGAGCTGCCGCTGCTGCCGGTGAAAAAGCCGCGCGTGGGCGTTGTGGGCGAGATTCTGGTTAAATTCCATCCGACTGCGAACAACGGGATCGTGGATACGATCGAGCGCGAGGGTGCGGAGTGCGTGATGCCCGATCTGGCTGACTTCCTGTTCTATTCATTCAGTACCGGTATTTTCCGTCACGAGCAGCTTGCGTTCCCCAAAAAATCAGAGGTTATGGCGCGCCTGTTTGTGTGGTTCCTTGAGCTGTACCGCAAGGATATGAAGCGGTACCTTAAGAACAGCCGCCGCTTTGATCCGCCGTCATCCATCTACAGCCTTATGAAAGGCGTGGACGATATCGTGCAGATCGGCAATATTACCGGCGAGGGCTGGTTCCTCACCGCAGAGATGGTGGAGCTGATCCACAGCGGCGTGCCGAGTATCGCCTGTGTACAGCCGTTCGCGTGTCTGCCCAACCATGTTACGGGCAAAGGCATGATAAAAGAGCTTAAGCGCCGGTTCCCCAATACGAACATCAGCGCCATTGATTATGATCCCGGTTCCAGCGAGGTAAACCAGCTGAACCGCCTGAAGCTGCTGCTGTCCAATGCAAGAATCGGCAAGCATCCTGATGAAGGTGATGACGGCATGATCATGACAAAAGACGGACCGGTAAAACCGGAGATCCGGTATGCCGAGGGCGGAGCCGCCTTTGTGGATCCGGAGCCTGTGGAGCCCGGATTTGTTCCTCCCGCCGGACAGGCTGAGGAGCAGGTTGTGACCGTTGTTTCCGCGGGAGATATGAGTAAATGAAAAAACAGGCTGCGGTTCTGCTTCTGGCCGTGCAGGCTGTTCTTGCACCCTGCATTATGCCGCTGTTCGCCGAAAATAACAAATTCGCCGTCCCTGATTCTTCTTATATCAGAAAAGGTGCGGTGGAGACGTGGTTTATGGCTCCGCTGGATATGCTCCGCTCAAAGAATTCTGAGATTCGTAAGAATGAGGCGGGGCAGGAATTCCAGATCAGGCTTGAGGAGCAGGACGCAACTTTTGCGGTGTATGTTGCACCGGAGCGTAAGCTTTCTGTTGATGTATACACCGAAGACGGCGTGCATACGGAAGTGCAGAAAGTGTATCCCGGTGACGTAACGGGAAGCTGGGCACTTATCAGGGATAAACAGACCGGCGAGCCGAAAAGCATACGGTATTATTTCTGCGCCGACAGTGACGTGTACATTCAGTTCAGACCGTCCGTACGCCGGACGGCGGCTGACTTTGTTATTTTTAATAACTATGCGTCGCATTCTCTTATGCTTGAGATTCCGTTCGAGCGTTTCTACAGCGCGTCTTTTACTGACATCTATAAGTGGACTGAAAAAATATTCCCGTGGCATATACTGAATATCCAGCCCGACATGTACTACGGTGCGCAGCAGATGATCGGCGTTATCCGCAATGCGCTGCCCGGCATCGTTTATGCGGAAGATGCCATGTACGATGAGAATTCCCGTCCGGTGTACATATCGGACGGCAAGCCGCGTACGATTGAAGAAAAAAACATCGGTAAATTGTCACTTTCTTCTGCTGGATTTGTTAAATGGGTAGTGGATGGTTTGATCATTCCGGTTGCCGGCGGCTGCACCAAAAGAACGCCGCTGCTGGTTCCTACAGTGACGTACAAGGACACCGGCTTTTTGGGCGCTGTCTCACGCCAGTATGATCTGTCATTCAGCCTTGACTGGACGCGGAATCTGGCAGCGGCTTTGTTTTCCGTCCACAGCGGCAGGACATATCTCTATCCTGAGTCCGGAGTTGACGTGAAAATAACTCCTTTCAGCGCGGCGGTAGCCGGCGAGGAGTATAGCAATGAGCCCGGATATATTAAGGATGTGGGATATACCGCAGGATCTCTGACAGGAATTCTTTATGTGCTTGCAGTAACCAATCCCGAGTATTTTTATCTTGCCGCCGTACGGCAGTCTGATAAAAAAACTCCGGAAGTGCATCTATTTAATCAGTGCGCTGTATTGTTCCCGTACTTTGACAAAGATGGGCGGTTTCAGTGCACGGTGTTCGAAAACGGGACGGAGCAGAAGCTCCGTGCTTTTGTGAACCGATACCGCAATGATTTTATTCATCTGGTACGGGTTCAGTCGTCCGACCGTTTTTTCCCGCTGCAGGTAAAATAGCGGCTGTTCTAAAACCGTCAGGCTTTTCTACAGCCGTCATAGTTCGGTCCGCGTAAGATGCAGGCCGGGATGACTGTCCTGAAAGCTGTATACGGGAGTCTCTTGTATGAACAAAATGAAATCTGAGTTGTGCCTGTGCATGTGCGCGGCGCTGTTTTTTCAGCCTGCGTACCGCATGTGGAGCGACAGCCGTGCTGCCGGATCAGAAACCGAGCTGCGCGGCGTAACTGATGATGATGTATATCTTTTTACTGAGCTTTCGGCGGCATACCGTAACGGGTTTTATCCCGGGGTCACGCAGTATGCCGCGCGTCTGAAAGCACAGTATCCCCACTCGGTGCTTTACGGCCGCGCGTCATTGTACGCGGGCGAAAGCTATTTTCATCTGGGACGGAATGACCTGGCGCTTGCAGAGCTGTCTGATGCGGAGCGCTTTACCGCCGGTGACAATGAGCTTTCCGCACGGTGCTTTTACTGGAAAGGGCGCACGCTGTTCCGGCTCGGCCGGTATGCGGAGGCGGCTGCCGGGCTGTATCAGGCGGCGCTGCAGTCCGGGCAAAGCGGCGCTTTATATGCTCCCGCGGTGCTGTATGCAGGAAAAAGCTGCGTGCTGCTGGAGCGGTACGATCAGGCGGTGCCGCTGCTTGAGTATGTGATATCCCATGGCTCGTTATATACTGCCGGGGACTACAGTAACAGCTGCGAGCTGCTGTTCAACTGCTACAACAAACTGGCTCAGTACGACAAGTTATGTACGGTGTATGACCGGCTTGCTTCTGACGGATCGTCCGCTAACCGCAGACCGGCGGCGATTGACGGAGCCGCATGGCTCAGGCTTACGCTGCAGGCTGGAGACGCCGATCAGGCTTCCGGCCGTTACCGCAGGGCATATGAGCGGTACTGCAGCGTGCTTTCCGCTGATGAGCCCGGCTTTGCGGTGATTGCGCTTCCAAAGGCGTATGCGGTATCCGCCGCCCATAAGGCTGAGACGGGGCAGAATACCGGTGACGTGCTTGCGCTGGTGTCACAGACGCTTTCCGATTATCCTGCGCTGATCTGTGAATTCTGGGTACGGCTCGGACTCGATTCTTATAATGAGGGGAATATACAGAAGGCGGATGAGTATTTAAACAACGCCGCCGCGCTGCTTGATGGCAGCTCCGGCTTTTCTGACCGGCTGGTGCAGACTATCTATCTGTACCGGGCTGAGATAGTCTATAAAAAAGCTGCTCAGAGCGCTGCGGCCGGTACTGCTGCGGGAACAGCTGCCGCAGCTGCGGCTGAACTGCTCGGTTCATGTCCGGTGCTTCCCGGTGCTGATGATCCGCTGTATGCCGCTTATCAGACATCATTCGCGCGCTATGCAGGGCTGATGCAGGACTGGGGTAAATGCCGTTATTATACGGATCTTGCGTCTCTTTCCGATGGTACCGCCGTGGATCCGACAGTGGCTTACTGGAAGGCGCTGTCTGAATTCAATACAGGATATTATGATCTGGCGCAGGCAACGCTTGAGCTGCCGTCGCCGGGAACTGATGTACCCGTGTACCGTTCTGCCGACAACCTGATGAAGCTGTATGGTACTACGCTTGCCGCACGCTCTTTAATCAATGAGGCTCTGCCGGTGTTCAGCGATCTGTCCCGCTCCGGTTCGCTTGACAGTGACAGCCGCGCCGACTATGCAAAAGTACTGCTGCTTTCCGGTAAATACGCTGAGGCTTATACAGAGGCAGGAAAAAGCAGCAGCATTATTGCATCCTATATCGCGGGACTTGCCGCATTCAACGACGGCAGGTGGAGTGCCGCCGCGGACAGCCTGTCCGCCTATCTGAAGGCAGGCGCGCAGGAAGGACAGTCTAAATTCACCGCATATGCGCTGTTCTACCGCGGATATGCCAGATACCGCAGCGGTTCTTATGCCGATGCTGTATCTGATCTGTCTGATTTTATAAAAAAGAATCCGTCCCATGCGCTTGCGTGGGATGCATACATAACGACGGCTTACGCCTCTCTGCAGCTGCGTAAATTCGATGCGGCCGCAGCCGCGGCGGAAAGTGCCGTTGCCTGTGCTCCTGATACTGCCCGGCGTCAGGAGTCCCTGCTGCTGTGTGCCGGAATCTACGCCGATTCCGCCCGTTATGATAAGGCTGCCGCGCTGCTGCAGGAGTATGCGGATAAAAAAGACAGCTTTGCGCAGCGCTGTCTGTTCCAGCTGGCTCAGATATACGTAAAAAAAGGTGACGTAGCACGTGCGGATGATGCATACGGTACGATCGCCGCACGCTTTTCGTCTGCGCCGCTTGCCGAAGAGGCGAGCTACCGCCGCGGCGAACTTTTCTACGGAGCGGGCGACTATGGAACGGGTGCACAGCGTTTTGCGTCTTATATAAAAGCATATCCCGACGGACGGTTTATCGATGCAGCGCTGTATTTCGGCGCCTACTGTCTGTCGCAGAGCGGAGACCACCGCAAGGCTGCGCTGCAGTATACGGTGCTGCTGGACTCTTATCCGGGCAGCACCTACCGGTATGCCGCCATGAAGCAGTCTGTATCACTGCTGCGGGATGACGGTGACTATGATGGTGCTGTTGCCGTGGCAGAAAAGCAGCTGGCAGAGTTCGGTACTCAGGCGGAAGCTGACGGCGTAAAAAAACAGATAGCGGAGCTGCGTCAGCTTGCTGCGGGCGGCAACGAAGCTGTTGTACGGAAAAAGGCCGAGTATGAGGAAAAAGGCGGCAGTACGACACAGTCCGGACGTACTGCAGGAACGGAGCTTGTCGCGCTGTACGGCATGTCATCGGATGAAGCTTCCCGCAGGCAGGCTGCCGCGCTCGCTGAAACGCTGCTGCCTGCACAGAAGGCCCGGCTCAAGCAGGAACATGACGGCGCAGCCCGGAATGCAAGGTTTCTCGGAGATTATTACCGGAGTACGGGCAGGGCAGAAAAAAGCGCCGCCCTGTATCTTGAGGCAGCCGAGTATTTTAGAATGTCAGGTGACGGAGATGCCGCCGCTACAGCGTTGTACGGTGCAGTGGAATCATTTGACGCGGCGGGCAGGTACGGAGATGCGAAGACTTCTGCTGAAACGCTGAGATCATTGTATCCCGGCAGCCGGCAGGCAGCCGCCGCAGCTCAGATAGTGGAACGATAGGGGATTAAAAGTATGTGTGATAAAAGTATGAAAGCAAAAAGAATATACCGGTACGCAGGGATGGCGCTGCTGTTCCTGCTGGCATGCGGCGGATATGCCGCTGCTCAGGATGCGGCGGATATTGCGCTGCCGGAAGTGACTACGGAAGTGAGCGGCGAGGCTCCTGCCGCAGGAGAGGATGCGGTCCCTGACTTTACGTCTGTGCTTCCCGCCGACGAAGGATCGGTTCCGCTGCCCGAGCTTCCCGGCTATGATCCGGCCATAGAGCTGCCGGATACAACTGATGCCCAGAACTGGGCTGAGACAGACAAGGACGTGTTTGTGGAAGGTATGCTCGGCGGCGGTTATCCGTCGTTTTTTACCGGAAACTTTTCTATTTATCGGACGCACGGTTCAAGTCCGTTTCTGCTGAAATTCGGGCATGAAAGCGTGAACGGATACGGACGCAAGGCACTTTCAACAGGATTTTATGATTCCGCCACAACAGTGGGCGGCAGTAAAACCTTTTTTTCGGATGGTACGATATGGAATCTGAGCGGTACATATGACAGAAATGACCGCGGTTTGCAGAGTATTTCCAGAGCGTTTGAGAATATGACTCAGCAGACGCTGGAAGGATCTGTTTCTGCCCATACATCAGTAAGCGACAGCATTGCCGTTGATTTTAACGTTGATCCGTCATGGTATAACCGTTACGGCGGAGAATTCTCCGATGCTGCCGTTACTATTACAAAGGCCGAGACGGGCGCTTCCATGATCAGCATGTCGCCGCGGCTGGCCGGTACGTGGAAAAAGTACGGCTTTGAAATCGGAATATCTGGTATGTACACGCTGCAGAACAATGTCGGCAGCAACAGCGTGATCACCGGCTACAAGGGAAACCTGACCGACCAGGCGACGCACCGCGGCGAATACGGACTCGGCGTGTCCTGGGCGAATGAGTACATAAAGGTGTTCGAGCGGGCATCCATGGTGGTGGGAACGGTGATCGGTGATAATAAGCTGCTTGTACCCTTTACAGTCGGCGCCGCTTTGAGCCTGCCGCTGTCGTCCCGGGATCTGACGTTTTCTGCGGAAGCCGGTATGGACTCATATCAGCCGCAGTACCGTGATCTGGAAAAGAAGTATGCGTTTACAAACCTGTGCTTTATTCCCGGTGAAACCACTGACTGGTACAGCAAGGCCGAGCTGAGCATTCCTGCAGGTTCTATGATCACGTTGTCGGGAACCGCGGAGTACCGTTCCACTGCCCGTGAGAACGGTGAATGGGTGCCTGTATACAGCGTGCTGTCTCCGGCGGGGTTGTACGGCTATGCGCAGGCAGAGCGTACGATAGCTGCCACTACGGCCGCCGTTTCCATGAATATAGGCGTGCTTACGGCAGGAATTGACTGGAAGGCTCACTGGAAGGATGTACCTGTGCTGGAGTACGAGCATACTGTAGGGGTACGCGCCGCCGTTCAGAGCAGCGATGCCTCGCTTGGAGGGGACGTGTCCGTGAAATTCTTTATTGATGATTCCGCTGACGATGTACCTGATCTGGGGTTGTACGGCTACTGCCGTATGACCAATGCGCTGCGCCTTGCCGTAAACGGCGATGATATACTAAAATTGTTGTCGGGTGAAACCAGAGTCTATGCGGGTAAATATGTACGCAGAAGCGGTTCCGCCACAATACTGGTGAAGTTTTTCTTTTAAAGGAGTTTGTTCATGTTGAATGCGATAAAAGCCGGCGGACTGCTTATGTTGCCGATCATTTTCTGCGGCGTGCTGGCAACTTTCATTATTATTGAGCGGTGCTATTATTTTTATATGATAAAAAAACGTGACAAGTCGCTTGCGCTCGCGCTGAACGATAAACTTTTAAATAATGATTACGCCGGTGCGGAGGCTGCATGCGCCGAGGCGGGAACTCCCGCCGCGCGTGTTATCCGTAAAGCGTTGGAATGCCGCCGTATGACTGAGAACGACCTGCGGGAAATCGTGGGGGTAAAAATGGATTCGGTGGTGCCGATGTTCGAGCATTTTATTACACCGCTGGGTACGATCGCCAACGTGGCGACGCTGCTCGGTCTGCTCGGTACGGTAACAGGCAATATCAGGGCATTCAACGTACTTGGCGGCGGAACATCCATGGGGAATCCTGCGGCGCTTGCTTCCGCGATCGCTGAGGCGCTCGTCACGACGGTGGCGGGGTTGTCAGTGTCCATACCGGCCGTTATTTTTCATAACTATTTTGTGTCCAGAGTGAACCGGCGTATTACTGAGATGCAGTCACTCGTGACTACCGTGCTGGTAAGGCTGTCAGGAAGGGTGCTCTGATGAAAGTAAAGAAACTGTCATCTGTACAGGCTTCGGTTGATATGATACCGATGCTGGACGTGGTGTTTCAGCTGATTCTGTTCTTTCTTGTATCCACTACGTTCGCGGTGCTGCCTGCAGTGAATGTGTCTCTGCCGGAAAGCTCCACCGCATCGGCAGAGCCGGTGGAAGGCATTACGATTACTGCCGAAAAGGGCGGTGCGCTGTGGTTCAATGACGCTGCGGTGACGTACGAAGAGCTTGATGCAAGGCTTGCCGGTTTTGATACCGGCAGCAAGCAGAAACAGGAATATCCTGTGGTGCTGGAGGCCGATGATGCCGTGACAAACGGTACGATCGTACACCTGTTCGATGTGCTGCGCAAAAACGGCTTTGCCACCGTGAACCTGCGCACTACGGAGCGGTAATGCAGGATCTGATACTGGATCTGGAGGCGGATGTAGGCAGACGGGGAACGATTCTCGCCGGAATCGGCACTGCGGTACTTTGGCTGCTGCTGTGCCTTCTGGTGTTTCTGCTGCCGTCCCGGCCGCCCAAAAAACATTATGAAGAAATTAAAATAACGCTTTCCTCTTCCTCTGCGCCGGCCGCTGCTCCGCGTGCTCCTGCACCTGCACTGGCACAGCGTGGAGAACGGACTGCCCGGGCTGATGTTCCTGCTGCAGCCTCTGCGCCCGCGGCAGCTGGGTCACCGGCTGGTACGCAGGCGGCTCCGGCTGCATCTCCAGCCCCGGCACCTGCGGTAAAAAAGCCTGCCGCGTCAGAAGTAAAGGCCGCTTCCCCTAAAACGTCAGCCCCGAAATCATCCGCTCCCAAAGCTGCGTCTAAACCGGCAGCTCCAAAAGCGGCAGCTTCCAAGCCCGCTGCGGCACAGACACCGGCAAAGCCGTTCAAGCCTGCGCTTGATTTAAGCGACGGCGACTTTGACTTTGGATCCAATACAAAGACCTCTGATTTTGATGAGAGTGCGTTTGCATCTTCTACAGTGCAGACTTCATCCCGACAGCCTGAGAATACCCGTACGCAGACACAGAAAATAGACAATGCGCTCAAAGGCAGTGCGGCAAGCACCGCGGAATCTTCCGCTGCGGGTGCAAAATCTTCGGTCAGCGCCCCCGGCACAAAGAAAGGATCGGGTACGTCGGGCGATACGATGAGCTCTCTGGCACGAATCAGATCAGCTTCCTATTCATCAGGAAGCGGCGGCGTGGAATCCCAGACTGTTGTGTCTGAGGCCGGCGGAACTGGCGGCCAGGGCAGTGCAAATCAGGGGATTGCCATGCAGATGTCTGACGGTGCCACCCGCCGGCTGCTGAATCCTGAGAAACCGGTAATAAAGCTTTCTGAGGAGGCCGCCGCGCTTATAGATACTTCTAAAGAAGTTTCCGTGCAGTTTATCGTAAAGGCCGGCGGCAACGTGCCGCTTTCCGGTATAGAAGTGACGCCTGCGGCATCCCTGCCCGCGGCGGTGCTGCAGGAAATACGTACTCAGGTATCTTTCTGGCGGTTCGAGCCCGGCAGCGGTGATAACACCGCCCGCTTTGCGTACCGCATTATAAAAAAATAACCCTCCGGCATGTGCTTGGCACGGTGCCGGAGGCTCTGTCTATAGCGTTACGTGTTCAGTGCTGTATTGCATTAACCTGCGATTACATCCGCAACTTCCGTGTACTGCATCTCAAGATATGCATAGCTGTACAGGATTTCAGCAACGTCATTCAACGGCTTTCTGATGCTCAGACCCATGTTCCGTGCAAAGGCTGAAGCAGCTTTTGTAGCTTCGGGATTCCAGAGCTTGACGTTGTCCAGATTGATATATACGGCGCGTGCAGAAGCGGCGATCGCCTTAATATGAGTATTCATGTTTGAGATGACGCTGTCGCCCTTCGGGTTTGCTACAGAAACCAGCGCGATTCTGCACTTTTTGTTTGCTTTTTTTACGGCTGCGATAACATCAAGGTAAGCTTTATCAAAGGCGGTTGCATTGTTCTGGAAGAAGGAAATGTCTTTTTCGCCCAGATGGATGATGATTCCCTCCGGCTTTAAGGCGGCTACGTTCTCTTCAAAATAGGCCTTCGCTTCTTTCAGACTCAGGTTCTTTGCGCTGCGGTTGTACAGGTCAAAGTTGAATTCAAAAGACTGCGCCAGTTCTGTGACGGGAATCTCGGTCTCCAGTGAGCCGCCGAGCAGTACCACCTGATTTTTGTTTGCGATTGTGTTCAATTCCTTAAAGTTCATATGTTCCTCCTTTATATAATTGCTGTTCTTAAACTTCTGCTGAAGTTCATAAATCTTTTTCTTTGTTCTGACGCCCTCTGCCTTGCGGTCAAGCGTTACGTTCCGCAGGTATACGATGACGTTTGAAAGTACGATCACCAGGTTCAAAAAGTAGACGGCAAGCACGTAGTTCAGCTGATGGTTCAGGAACTTAGCGGTGATTCCGGCCAGATACCCTGTGATGATAAGAATAATAAATGCCAGGCTTGTGCCCTTGGCCGTTCTGGCTTTGTACGCCTTTATGACGTTCAAAGGCCAGGAAAAACCGAAGCAGACCAGCATTCCGCATTCAAAAAGATGTCCGAAGTTCATGTGTCTCTCCTTGTGATCCCCGCTTTTCCTGCGGTCTGTGATAAGCATAGCAGAATACGCAGGAATTGCAATTTTTAGAAAGTTTAAAAATTGTTTTTGTACTTTTACGTCGTTTTTTTTACTTTCAAAAGGCTTCTTAAAGTTTAAAAAGTGGTATAGTAGCAGTATGGAGACTAAAAAATCCCCGGGAAGCCTTCAGCAGATCAGAAGTCAGATGCAGAAAAGCCACCTGCTGCTTATCGTCGGTACGACGATATTGCTGAGCGTCGGCGGCGCCTTTATCAATATATATGCAAACAGCAAGGCGTTTGACCGGAACCTGCAGGATACCGCGCAGCTTGTTTCAAAACAGTATGAGTTTTCCAAGGAGCTGAGACCCGGAGAGCAGCTTATTTTTCTTGATTCCATAGCCGAAAATCTGTCCAGTGTTGACCGCATTTCGATCGTGAATATGAATCTTGTCAGGCTGTATCATACGAATCATGATCTGATCGGCAAAACCTATTCAGGTACGATACCGAACTTTTCAGAGCACAGCGGCGGTTTTTACACGGAGAATAACACGGGACTGTCGGGCCCGCAGAGACGCGCATATTCACAGCTGTATGATGAGTATGGCCAGCCGAGCGGCTTTATTATGACGATCATGCTGAATCAGAATATGAATGTGGTGACCCGCCGTACGGTACTGCTGTTCGTGGCCGTTACGCTCGTGGCGCTGCTGGTTGAGATCAGCATTTCGCAGCAGCTTTCCCGTCGTATTAAAAAACAGTTCATGGATTTTGCGGAAGATCTTGAGGGCACTAAATTCCTTGTGGACTCCATGCGCGCCAATAACCATGATTTTACGAATAAGCTCCATGTTATTTTAGGCCTGATTCAGATCGGTGCATATGAAAAAGCCATGAGCTATATCGAGAATATTTCAATCATACAGCGCGAGACGGTCAGCAGGGTGATGAATTCAATCGACAATGCCGCCTTTGCCGCGCTGCTGATCGGAAAGATTGCGCGTGCGTCTGAATGTAATGTAAAATTCATACTTGATGAAACGACTCATTTTGATTCCGATGATATTGACGTACCTTCTGATGCGCTTGTTACGATCACCGGAAACTTGATAGATAATGCGCTGGATGCCATGAACCGGAGCTGGGGTGAAAAAGACAGGGCCATGGAGCTGCGGTTCTGCGTGCTGACCATGCCGGGTAAAATGCTTATTACAGTTACGGACAACGGCCCCGGAATTCCGGCGGATATTCAGGATAAAGTGTTCCTGAACGGATTTTCCACAAAGGGTAACGGCAGGGGCGTCGGTCTGTATCATTCTAAGCAGCTGGTTGAAAGTCTTGGAGGCAGGATCAGCTTTGAAACGCAGGCAGGCAGGGGTACCTGCTTTATGGTGTCGTTGGAGAGGTAGCTATGGGTACATACAAGGTGGTGATTGTGGAGGATGATCCCATGGTCGCCATGATAAACGAGCAGTATATAACTCAGAACAAGCAGTTTTCTGTGGCCGCCGTATTCCGGAACGGACAGGATGCGCTGCAGTACCTTGAAAAAAATCGCGTAGATCTGATCGTATTGGATGTATATATGCCGTATATGGACGGTATAGAAACCCTGAAGCGCATACGCGGCAATAATTACCAGACCGAGGTGATTATGGTTACGGCCGCTAATGACACTATGACGCTGGAGCAGACGATCAATCTGGGAGCTGTCGATTATTTAATAAAGCCGTTTGCAATGGAGCGGTTCAGCGTGGCGCTTGAAAAGTTCCTTGCCAAAGTGACCGCGCTCAATGAGGTTTCCGTACTGGATCAGTCAAAAATTGATTCAATCATTTCCGGAAAGCCCAAAACGAGGGAATCTGAGCCGCGTACGTATCCGAAAGGAATTCAGGAAAAAACGCTGCAGTCCGTGCAGGCATACTTTGAGCGTACAAAAGAGTGGATCAGCGGCGACATGGTGGCTGCCGAGCTGGGCCTCTCCATTGTGACGATCAGGCATTATCTGAACTATCTGGTAAAAACAAAATACATTACAAAAAGCGTCAACTACGAAACCGGCGGCCGGCCGAGCATGCTGTATAAGACGGCGGATCAGAAGACGACCTGACGGTCAGCGTGAACAACGGCACAGCTTCAAAGCCCGCAAATTATGTAATCAGCTGAAC
>CACZQF010000070.1 GCA_902783245.1 uncultured Spirochaetaceae bacterium
ACCGACTTTACATCAGCGGCATTTGTCTGAGCCATAAACCAGTTTGAATCGCCGGCTCCCGTATCTTTTGCCCATGATGTAAGCAAAACAGAAGAAAGTACCAGTAAGCTGAATATGTTTTTCATTATGTCGCTCCGAAAAATCTGCATCGGCACAACTGTAGGGATTATAGCATTATTTACGGTGCTTTTGCTATAATAAGCAGATGAGATATATGAAAAAGAGTGTGTGCATAGGTGTCCTGTTTTTATGCGGAAGCATAATGTTTGCCCAAAACGGGCGTAATGTTAAAAATGGGAATTGGATCCGGTACAATGAGTATGACCAGAACGGAAATATTGTCTACACTGAAAAACCGTCCGGCTTTAAGGAATGGCGGGAATTCAATGCTTTGGGAAAGCTGTGCCACTATAAAAACTCCGGCGGCGATGATGTCTGGTATACATTTGATGCAAGGGGAAATACGGTTTCATACACGACACAGTTGGGCGAGCTGTTTTCCTGTTCGTTCACCTATGACCAGAACGATAATCTTATTCTTCAG
Source organism: uncultured Spirochaetaceae bacterium (assembly GCA_902783245.1). Lineage (GTDB taxonomy): Bacteria > Spirochaetota > Spirochaetia > Treponematales > Treponemataceae > Treponema_D. Next base: position 545 of record CACZQF010000070.1, read on the forward strand.
GAATTTTCACACGGGGGAAAAACTGTTTTTGAATATAATACGGACAATCTCCTGATCCACAAAAAAGGTTCTGAGGGATACGAATATTGGTATGCATATGATGCCCGCGGTAATAAAGTTTCTGAACGGCTGCGTGCAGGTGACGGCGGAGAAACAGAAAAGACCTTTTCTTATGACGAAACGGGAAACCTGATTTCCGAGACTACAAAAAGCGGTACGACTGAGCGCAGGGTGAGATACGAATACAATGAGTTCGGAAAACGAAGCAGGCAGTATGTAAACGGATTCCTGAAAAGCGAGTATGAATACAATACCGAAAACTATCTGGCGCTGCAAAAAAACTATGATGCTGACGGCAGCATTGAAACGCTTTATTATGAATATACCTATTATCCCGACGGAAAAATACAGAGCATGAAAATCTATGAAACAAAGTAAGCTGCCTGCACGGATGCATGACCGGGCTGAAAAATCATGGCGGGGTGACTTTTTCTCATTTATATCTGATCTTTTTTTCGACTGAAAGAATCCCCCTGCAGTACGAAAAGCTTTTTACGGGAACGGTTATTTTCCTGCGGTTCTCGTTGGTTTCTTTCATAGTTTACCCTGATTTAACAGGCGGTTTTACTGACAAAACGGCAGGATACAAGTATAATGAAGTTGTTATAGAAGTCATCAAACTTTTGAAGCATTTCCTATAATGCACAAACGGAGCGGGAGCGTTGCGCCTGTATGCCCGGTCCGGACAACAACCGAACGGAGAGTAAAAAATGGAATGTAAATCCTTAAAAGAAGAGCTTGAGCAGAATGAATATCCCGGCCGTGGCATCGTGCTTGGAAGATCAGAAGACGGAAAAAGCGCAGTAGCCGCTTATTTTATCATGGGCCGAAGCTCAAACAGCCGCAACCGGATTTTTGTTCCTGACGGTGAAGGCATCCGCACGCAGGCATTCGACCCGTCGAAGCTTGAGGACCCGAGCCTGATTATCTACGCGCCGGTACGTGTCCTGGGCAATAAAACGATCGTAACCAACGGTGACCAGACGGACACCATCTACAACGGCATGAACCGCCAGATGACGTTCGAACAGTCGCTGCGCACCCGTTCATTTGAGCCTGATGCGCCGAACTATACTCCCAGAATCTCCGGCATTATGCATGTCAAAAGTACAGCATACAATTTTGCCATGTCCATTCTGAAAACGGCAAACGGCAATCCGGAAGGCTGCAACCGCTTTTTGTATACATTTACGAATCCTCAGCCCGGTTCCGGACGATTTATCCATACTTATAAAGGAAACGGCACCCCGCTGCCGAGTTTTGAAGGTGAGCCGGTACCTGTAAGCATTACAGGAGACTTGGATTCATTCACCGACATGATATGGAATTCGCTGAACAGCGAAAACAAAGTTTCGCTCTTTGTCCGTTTCATAGACATTGCAAGCGGCAGCTATGAAACAAGAATCGTCAACAAAAATCAATAGGCATCATACAGCGCGCAGGGATACGCGCGCTTTCAGGCCCGAAGCCAGACAGCATGATTCATTCTCTGAGATTACCGCCTCGCTGCGCTCTCGTATACCCGCGCTCATTGCCCGATGGCGCGGCGCATCCGGTACGCATGGCAATACGGCTCCGCTCACCGCACAGGAACTGCATCGTGCAGCGCACGAGCTGCTTGAGCTGCAGCGGGGACTGACCGGCGGCCGTGAGCTGGCCGGAGAGGGTTATATGAACCGTTCGGGCTCGCTCGGCGCATATATTCTGTACTACTGGCCCGTATCCTATATGCAGGCGGCACTTGCCGCACAAAGCGCCGGACATACAGTTCAAGCTGCGGCACAGGCCGCAGAACAAAGTTCTCGCCCGGTACGTATTCTTGACGTAGGCTGCGGGCCTGCCCCCGCGAGCGCGGCAGTACTCGACCTGTTCCGCCGGACGGCGGTATTTGCGGATAAGTTTTCTGCGGAGATTACGCTGTGCGACTACAGCAGCAGGGTACTCGATGTTGCCCGAGGTCTTATTCTGCCGCCGGGAACATCAGAAAAACGGATTACGGTAAAAACGGTGCAGGCAGACCTGCTGCGGCCGGGCGCACTTTCAAGCGCACTTGCATCTGCAGGACATGCACCGGATTCCTATGATATTATCATCATGAGCCATGTATTGAACGAGCTGTGGAAGGATGATTCTGACAGACTGGAAAAGCAGGAAGCATTGCTTGCAGAGCTGACCGGTATGCTCAGCAGTACCGGCCTGCTCTGTCTGATTGAGCCCGCGCAGCTTGCTACGAGCCGAAGCCTGATCGCCATGCGTAACCGGCTGTGCACAAAAGGATATACCGTCGTTGCACCCTGCACAGGACAGGGCAGCTGTCCCGCGCTTACGGCAGGAGCGGCGCAGACATGTCATGCCGAAATCATGTGGCAGCCGCCGGAACCAGTTGCAGGCCTTGCCGCAGCCGCAGGCCTTGACCGGCAGTCCGTTAAGATGTGCTATTTTATCATGCAGAAAGCGCCGCTTCAGGACGGAACAGCAGACGGAACCCCGGAACCGGCCGCAGCAGAAATCAGCGCGGCGGTAGTATCGGACAGCATGCGCAACAAAGCAGGAAGAATCCGATTTATCCTCTGCGACGGTACCAAGCGGTTTACGCTTTCCGCTCCGCAGCATGATCCACATGCCGAGGCGCTGGGCTTTTTTACGCTGCGCCGCTATGACCGCATCAAAGTAACCGGCGCGCAGCAGCGCGGCACGAATGGAGAACTGTCATTCGGCATTACAGAATCAACACAGCTTGAAAAACTGTAGCCGCAGTACGGCTACCGCCGGATGCGCAGCCGCTTGAGCGCTTCTTTATGCTCCGGCGATACCCGGAAGCTTTCCACCGCCTTGCTGATGGTTTTATTATGCGTCCAGACGTCAAGCAGCCGTCCGCTCAGATACGGAAGCACGTCATCGTACTGCTTTGCAAGCGCCGTAGCAAAATACCATGCGCGCATCATATTCACATAGTATTCATCGGAACGTATTCCAGCAACCAGATCCGCATATTCATGGCGGTACAGATCATCCAGATAAAAACGCATAAGCATTCCTACGCCGAACCTGATATGGTATGTACGGCCGGAGGCTATCCAGCGCCTGATGCGCACCAGCAGGTCATCGGTATTAGTTTTGAGCACTTTCGGAGCGATGCAGTCGCAGGTTCCCCAGTTGTCTATATAGGGCAGGAACGATTCCAGTGCATCGACGCACGCCGTATAATCTTTGATCTGCTCAAGCAGAAATCCATGCAGGTTGTTCTCTTCATAATAGGCATGGGGCAGTTCCGTCAGGAATTCCTGCGCCTGACGGGTACCGGCAAGCCGCTTTGCCAGCCTGCGCAGCTCAGGGGTACGCACGCCGATAACCGTATCAGGGCTGACGGTTGGCAACAGGCCGCTTGTAAAATCACGGTATGTAATGTCCTGCAGCACAAAAAGCTGCTCACGGATCGTTTTTTCCATATGCACCTCCTTTAAGAATGCTGCAGCGCACGTTCTATGACGCCCACAACCGAAACCGACACCGCCAGATCCGCCCGCATTTCATCATACCGGCCTTCCCTGATATTCCGCTCGAATTCCTGAAATTCCGGTACCATGCGCCGCCACGACTCACTGGTACCGCCGATGGCCGAACCAACGGCCGCCGTATCTGATGCATCGGTACGAAACTTAAGCGAAGAACCGGTACAAAGTTCAAGCGAGGCAAGCTCATTTATTTTTCCGGGAATACGTATCCAGCCTTTTTCTCCCTGCAGCACTGTGGCGCACGGACCGTCGCAGTCTTTGGCAGCGGTCAGCACGGCAGTAAAGCCGTCGTACCCAAGCACCAGACAACCGGAAGTATCCACGCCGTTAAAGCCGCGGTTTGCCGTATAGGTGACGGCACCGGGGCGCTCAGGCGGAGCACCGAACAGCGCGGCAACAAGCTGAATGTTATAGACATTAAGATCATAGAGCGCGCCGCCGAAAGCGGCGGGATCAAAAGCCGGTCTGACGATTCCGCGCAGATAGTCATCATACCGGCTTGAATACTGGGAATAGTTTGCCTGCACGAGCCGGATTCTGCCGATCTGGGGCAGCTTATCGCGCAGCTGGTGGAAAACCGGCGTATGGCGGCAGGTCACCGCTTCATACAAATATACATCGCCTGCGGACGCCACTGCCTGCTCAAGGCCGCGGGCTTCTTCCGCCGTGACGCACAGCGGTTTTTCCAAAATAACATGCTTGCGGGCCTGAATTGCACGCAGCGCATAAGAATAATGTAGAGGATTTATTACAGCGATATATACGGTATCAGCTGCATCCGATGCCAGCAGCGCGTCATAATCAGTGAATACGCGCGGTACACCGAACTGTGCCGCAAGCTCACTGCCCTTCTCCGCGCTCTGAGGGCGCACGCACAGCGCCGTAATCTCTATTGCAGGATTTTCCCGTAAGGCAGGAACTGCCTCATGAACAATTTTGCCGCTTCCGATAATTGCCAGTTTCATATGGTTTTATACTACAGGCAAACGCGCCGGTCTGCAACTGCGGCAACGGCAGAAACGCTTACTGCGTTACGAACTCGGCGCCACGCTCCTGCTTTATTTCCAGAGAATCAACAACAAGATACAGATCCTCATAGCCGTCCGCCGTTTTTTCCATAATCGGATGGCCTGTCACCCGGATCCAGTCGTCAAGCTTCGGCTTTGCGCCGTTATACCGCAGGATAAACCCGCCCCACCCGTCGTTGCCGCAACAGCCGGGCCCCCGGCGGTATACGGCCGGGCACGTGACATCCGTATCCATAAGAGAGATCATCTCCGTGTACATGCCCTCCACCACAATCGTCTTGTCCTTATAGCCGTCAAAATTGTAGTAGATGTCGTTTATCTGCGTCAGAAACATTTTCTCTTTTATCTCAAGCACGTCGCCTTCAGGAACGGGCAGCGGTTCATACGGCTTTTCCTCATACGTTACCGGCGGAAGCGTCTCAAGCTCGCCGGACTCAAGCTTTGCCAGCTCATCCAGGAACGCTTCATCTTTATAGGCATTGGCACCGCCGTTCTGAGCCAGCTGTTCTTCCTGCTGCCGCTGTTTCGCAGCCGATTCCTCGGATGTGGGCAGACGGGCAGAAAATCCTTTCTTTGCTTTGACGCATGACATAAGCGACAGGCACAGCAGCACCTGCAGTCCTGCAAGTGCACGGATTCTTCTTCTGCGTTTCATGGCAGAAAACACAGCACAGACAATAAACACCGCCAGATTGCAGATAACGATGCTCGCACCGGTGGGCGTGGCTATGCAGTAAGAAACAAGCAGTCCTGCCCACAGGCACGCCACGGAAATGAGCATGGACACAATGATCACTTTCTTAAAGGTTTTGCACAACCGCATGGCTGAAAGCGACGGCAGTACGATCATGCTTGAAATAAGCAGCGCCCCCATCATACGCATGCCCACCACAATGACAAGCGCGGTCAGCAGCGCGAGCAGCATCGTATACAGCCCCGCATCAGTTCCGGTGGCGCGCGCAAAAGATTCATCAAACGTGACGGCAAAAATACGGTTATAAAAAATGATATACAGTACCAGAACGCCGACGGCGATAATCACGCTGAGCACCACATCGCCGCGGGTCATGCTCAGAATACTGCCGAACATGTAGTTGCATACATCCGTGTTCATGCCCGTTGTCATGGAAATGACCATCACGCCCATTGCAAGCGCTGCGGTGGAAATAAGCGCGATGGCGGCGTCTCCTTTGATCCTGCTGTTCGTAATACGCAGCAGCAGGAACGCGGCGCCGATAACTACCGGAATAGATACCGGCAGCGGGGACACATGCATGATATTCGCCACTGCAAGCGTCCCGAATCCTACATGGGACAGGCAGTCGCCGATCATTGAAAAACGTTTGAGTACCAGGCTGACGCCCAGCACAGAAGAACACACGGCAATAAGCGTACCCACGACAAAGGCCCTGACCATAAAGGGGTACGAAAACATCTCAGCTAAAAATGCAATCATTTTTCTCCGTTCTCCAGAAACAGCTGCCCGAACGGGCTCTGCCGGTATTCATCAATACTGCCGAAAAAATACTGCTCGGGCCTGATATGCAGTACATGCCTCGCATATTTCAGCGCCGCCCGAATATCGTGAGACACCATGATAATGGTGATTCCGAGCTCCGTATTGATCCGGTGTATCAGCTGATACAGCTCGTTGGTCACCAGCGGATCAAGGCCGGCCGCAGGCTCGTCGAGCAGCAACAGACGGTCGGCCGCACACAGCGCACGGGCCAGCAGAACACGCTGCTGCTGACCGCCCGACAGGTCACGATAACAGCGCCGCTGCAGATCCGTCAACCCCAGCAACTCCATATTTCTGGCAGCGCGTTTTTTTTCTGCCGCTCCGTAGAACGGCCTGAAACCGAGCGCATTCAGGCACCCGGACAATACAACTTCCATTACGCTGGCAGGAAAATCACGCTGTATGCGGGTCTGCTGCGGCATATAGCCGATCTGCGCGCGGCTGACCCCGCCGCCGATAGCCACCGTGCCGCCGCAGGGACTCTTGAGTCCCAAAAGTCCTTTTATCAGTGTACTTTTTCCGGCGCCGTTCTCTCCCAGAATGCACAGATAGTCTCCGTCCTCTACTGTGAACGATATATTCCGTAATATAGTCACACCGTCATAATCAAAAGACAGGTTGCTGCATATCAGCAGCGCATGATCTTGTTGCTTCATAATGCTTCCTCCATACTAGCAGAGTTTTTAAAAGCAATAAACCGGCCAGTTCCCGCAGGAGCTGGCCTGCAGGAGCTTTCTGCAAAAACTGACCGGATGGAACAGCCCGACGCTCAGGAATCAGTTCAGCGCAGCGCGCAAAGTCTCTATGTTACGTGTCATCTGAGTGACATAGGTTTCGCCACGCTTGAATTCGTCCGCAGTCATATTATGGCAGGAATACAGCGTAAGTTTTTTTGCACCGGTTGCCTCACAGATTGTATCCGCAATTCTGCCGGTGGACAATTCGATAGTAAGCACTACAGGAATCTGCATTTCCTTTACTTTCTGTATCAGGAATTTCAATGTAGCGGCGCTCACCTCTACATCGGTGGCACAGCCGGGGAATGCCGCATAATAGCTCAGACCATAGTCATCTGCAAAATAGCGGAACGGGAAACGGTCTCCGAATACAATCGTTCTACGCTTTGCATGGTTCACCACGTCAGTAAACTGCTTGTCCAGCTCCTTCAGCTTTGCAATATATATTGCTGCATTGTTCTGATAGAATGAGGCATTGCCGGCATCGGTCTCAGACATAAGCTCAGAGATTTTCTGAACGATACGGATAGCATTGCGCGGAGAAGTCCACACATGCTCATCAATCTCAGGCTCCTCCTCTTCATCCCCGCCGTGCTCATGGCCGTCATCATCATCGTCTTCCGGCTGCATGCCTTCCACCAGCACCTCTTCTACAACATCAACGCAGTCAATAAGGCGAAGAGTACGCGGTTTGGCTCCATCCATGGCACCGAGTACGGTATTCACCCACACATCATTTTCACCGCCGTTGTAAATAAAGATATCTGCTCCCTGAATCTGCTTCATGTCGGCAGGAGACGGCTCATAAGAATGGCTTTCTGAACCGGGGCGCAGCAGCATCTGTACATCAATCTTTTCACCACCTATGGCGCGGGCAAAATCAAACTGGGGGAACATAGTTCCGATAACGGTCAGTCTCTTTTCCTGACTGTCCGTACCGGTGCTGCGCACAGTACCGGACTTACTGCAAGACACCAACGACAGACAACAAACGGCTGCAGTCAGAGCTACTGCCGCAACGGCGGCCGGACTCATCAAACGATACATTATTTTTTTCATATAAAATCCTTTTCAAAGACGACCTGTATACCTTACGAAACTGGTCGTCCGTACACATATATAATAGATAGAACTGTTCAAAAAGACATCTTCGATGTCTGAAATTCCGAACAATTTTACTAACATCGGCCGTACTAAAAAACGAGCCGAACCTTATGATGTAAAAACGGGTAGTCCATACGGCATGCAATACAGCCGGAAAACAGCTGCTGCCGCAAACGGACAAAAAGAAAAGAATTATACAGTATCAGGAATCAAGCCGGATTTTCCATGCTATGAGGGACAGACAGCAGGATGCAGAAACAATCAGAACTACCTGCACAACGACAGCGGATGAGACCAAAGTCTCGGTCGTTGTATTCGACAGGCCGCCGCCCAGACGCATAACAGAGGTCACCGCAAGCTGAAGGCATGCACAGACCGGACAGGATTCGCCGGTACAGTCATGTTCCGCATGCTCTGCAACATACACGGAAGAATAGATGCCTATGGAAAGCATCAATCCTATCAGTGCGGCCGCTGTAATGTTACGATTATCTTTGACGAACGGAATCATAAATGATGTATACCATAGAATCAAAAAGCTGTTTTGTCAACAAGCATTTTTTCCATCGGCAGCCGTCCGCACCGCCGTATCGGTACTTCGTGCCGTAAGCAGGACCTACAGCCGGTACATCACGCCGATTCTGGCCTGAGTTGAAATCAGACGGCTGCTGTCGTACTCCGTATACACCGGCTTAGTATGATACGGATAGACCGTTTCCTGCTCAGTAACACGGCAGGTAAGCCAGCCTATGCCCGCAAGGCCCGAGCATCCGACATACAAGCTGATTTTATTATGTACGGCAATCCGGTAAAACACATCCAACCCCAGTCCGAAGTTTAACAGGAAACATTCTTTTTCATAGGTCACTGCAGTCGTAATTTTATTGCTGTCATAGGCGATCACATCTATACCGGCGATACCTGAAATGACCAGACTCTGATTATCGTACCTGCCGTGCAGTACATTATATCCGGGGCCGCCGGTAAAGCTCGTATTCCAATAAATTCCCGAGGAATCGCCGACCTTAAGATCATTGCTGCCGAACGGTCCTACCGCGCCGTCCATGTACAGCGAAAAACCGTTTTTATACTCACCGCGATAGAACATATGCAGCTGGATTGCTGTACCGAACGAAGTCTTGTTGTCAACAGTAACCCATTTTATCGGTGTGCAGATTCCTATGCCTATATCATGCGTCCATAACGACAGCTCATCGGACGCCGAGGTCTGCGCAGAGGCTTCTGCAGCTGCTTCCTCAGCGAACACTCCGGCGTATACCGCACTGATACATGCTATTATCATCAGTAGTTTTTTCATTTTTTTCTCCCTGCACAAAAACCTGCCGCAAGCAGCAGAAATACAGCGGACAGAACAAGGTAAAACAAACTGCCCGCCTGTAAAAAACAATATGGAAAATTAAACGCAAAGTGCATAAGCATTGACAGAGCAAGGTTATTGCACTTTTCCAGAACAACATTCATCATGCATGCCAGACAGGTCATTACAATCAGATTGGAAATGACATACGGCACAAGCGCCGCGCCCGAAAAGCTTGAATCGACGAACCACAGCACCGTATGCCAGAACGTCCATACCGCCCCCTGAATCAGCGCAGCCTTTATAAATGTGTACCGCTTTGCAAGTTCCTCGCGAACATAACCGCGCCAGCCGAGCTCCTCGCCGGTCGGTCCGGAAAACACCGACAGCAGGATTGAAGCAGGCAGCGACCAGCCGCCTGTTGAAACATACGACATGAACGCACGGTGCTCCAGTACGGAAAGCACGCTTACGGAAACAAGCACACCGCCGGATACAATAACGGCAAGCAGCAGCGGTACATACCACGTGATTCTGCCGCTGAAGCACGAAGCGACAAACGCGCGGCGGGTCTGCGCAGGACGCAGCTGATTCCACATGCAGAACAGCACGATCGTAGGAGACCAGGCGCATACGTCAGCCAGTATGCGCATAACCAGCGGCGGCGCATGGAACACCATGGACGCCGTGCCGCACAGTCCCAGAACCATAACCCAGAATGTCAGATATGCGGTGATCACATAACGCCGCAACGGTACTGCTTTCATTTTATCAGATCACCCCGCCTTCATGATGTTATCAAAGAAATCCCATGCCCCCTGCACTTCCTCAGTGTCAGGGTGCCCCTTGGCTATGCCGTCAATAAGCATGATCGGCAGGCAAGTATCATATCCCTTACAGAAATAGGTTCCGAGGCACCGACAGCTGCGGGCATCAGCGATTGCCTTTGCCGCAGCATTATAGTTTTCCATCGGATTTCCTGCGGTATGCATAAAAAATACATTTTTATGTTCCGGCAGGCTGCATTCCATGAATGAAAGCAGCTGCGGATAATATCTGCCGTATGCCACGCCTGATGCAAAACCGATATAATCAAACTGCTGCAAATCTGCACGATCGGTTTCATCTGCATTGATCAGTACAACATCAGTCCGCTTTGATATAGCATCCACCAGTTTTTTTGTATTTCCATGATGTGCGGATACATATACTATTGCCGTCTTCACTTTTTTCTCCCTTTCTAAAACTCCACGTCAGCGTGACTGCCTTATTTTTTTACCAGTTCCGTAAAGATAGCGTCCCGGTCAAACTTACCTTCCGGCAGGCCGGGCACTTCTTTATATGCTTTGCAGATGGACAGGCTGACTTCGGTAAGCACCGCGCTCATCTGCTCATCTGTATACGGGCAGTCGCTCGTCACAATCAGCGTGGCAAAACTGAACACCACGAGCCACAGATCACGGTAGTAGCAGTCGGCGGAATGTGCGTCCATATTGTAAATACGCATCACCGAATCCCGTACCAGATCCTGAGAAAATTTCAGCGCTTCCATTGCGCCGCCGATCGCACTGTCAGGCTTTGTCAAAAACAAAAGCTTATACAGTTCCGGCTCTTCCTTTGCAAAACGCAGATACTGCTGACCTACACCCAAAAAAGGAATCGGGCCAGCGAGTCCGCGCTTTACATAATCCCGGTAGCGATCTTTTGCAAGATTAAATACTTCGGTCTTAAGCTCATCCATCGTATTAAAATACGTGAATATCGGTCTCGGAGACACCTGCAGCTCGGCGGCAACTTCTCTGGCAGTTACAGCGCTGATACCTTTTTTCCGGGCAACATTCAACGCTGCCGCTACAATCTCTTCTTTCTGGAACTTTACTTTCGGCGGCATATCGTACCTTCTTTTAAGCAAACTAATAACACACGTTACACAACACGTGTTTTGCAACGTATGTCACTATATACCAGCATCGATTTACTGTCAAGCAGTTTTGGTATGATTTTTCTTATTTTTAAGGTTTTATTAAACCTTAAGACAACCGTTCGCCGGCTGCACGGGCGCTGCCGGCATACAAGATTCTACAGACCGCCGTTTACGATCGCCGCATAGGTTTCCTCTGGAATCATGGGCGAGCATATTGCAGCAAGCAGCTCAGACGGTATCGTTCCGTTTGCCGCGTACTGTTTTCCGGCCTCACGCACAAGCGCAAGCCTTGGTACGGTGACTTCCGCAGCCTCGGGCGCATTGAACATAGGGCTTTCAGGTACCGTAATAATCGTGTGCCCGTGCGGGAACAGCAGCTTGAACTGAGCCGTCATCGGCTCAAAATTATGCGTACTGTTCGGGAATCCGCAGCCGCAGATCATCAGGTACCGCAGATGGGAAAAATCAGCCTGCCCCACATGCTCGTAACGATCGCCGGCCTTCCGCATTGCCATGCTTGAAAGCGGCATGGTACGGTCAAGCAGCGCCTTGAGCGGCGCAGGCATACCGTATCCGTACAGCGGAAAACTGAACAAAAGCAGGTCGCTTTTCAGCAGCTCGTCCAGAATCTCCCGCATATCATCATTATGGATACAGGTACCGCCGTTACGCTTGCAGGAAAAGCAGCCGGTACAATATTCAATGTGCTTTTCAACTACATGAACATACTGTACCTGCTGCGGTGCAGCCTGATTCATGCCGTCAATAAAAGCACGCGTAATGTGCATTGTGTCGCTTTTTTCTTTTTTGGGACTTCCATTAAAAACTAAAATTTTCATACATCACCACTTCCATAAAAACTCGACCATGACAGAAGGTACATGCATACACTTTTTATCATGCTGCCGTGCTATAACAGTACTGTACCGCCGGTACAAAAACAACCTACGCTCTGTAGAGCCGCCGGAACCAGAACGCAGGTACCGTCTGCCCGTTGTTTCTGCGCTTTTCAACGCAGCACACGAACCATGCACTCCGTGCTTTCAATAAAGCCAAGCTTTTTATACAACGGACGGCCGGATTCTGTTGCATCCAGGCTTATTTCAGTAACGCCTTTCCGTACGGCTTCTTCAATGAGGGCCGTAACCATGCGGCATGCTATGCCCTGCCTCCGGTATGCATGCCGAGTATACACATTCATCAGGTGCGCGCGTATTCCAGTGGGATGGCTGAACGTAGGCATAATGCGAATATAACTGACAGACGCGCAGCCAACAGCCTCATCGCCGTCAAACGCAAGCACAGTCGTCTGATCTCCGCTCAGAAAATAGTCTCTGGACGATTCAATAAGCGTTTCGCTGAACGGCGCATCCTGCGGCATATCATTCACCACCCGGAGCATCTCCAGACGGATTTTCATAAGTATATTGATATCATCTTTTTCTGCAGTCCGGCAGGTTATCATGACAGCTTCTCCTTTACGCCATGGTAATAATTTGTGCCTCATTCTGCAAGAAGTCTTGGTTTCCGGCTAAAATATTCCAGCATACCGGCAATCAGCACGGCAGCCAGATGACTCACCAGCATTGCAATCCATATGCCGTCAAGGGCAAGCGTTCCGCGGACAAAAAGGGCCGCAAGCGGAATTCTGATTACAATATAATACACAAACATAAGAATCATAGAACGCTTTACCCTGCCCATGCCCGCCATATGCGCGGTCAGAATACTTGTTATCATGTAGCACACATAGCCGGCTCCAATGATTTTCATGCCACGGCTTACAACAGCAGCTACGGCAGTCTCCTTTACAAACGCGTATGAAATCTGTGCGGAAAAGGCAAGTACCACGCATGTCAAACCAATTTCAAACGCAGAACCATACAGCAGCGCAGTACTCACATAGTCTTTAATCCTGTCATTTCTACGTGCTCCGTAAAGCTGGCCGACGATTGTAATCAGCGCCATATACATGGCCATGGCCGGATAAAAAAGTATGTTCTCTATATTTTTTACAACACCGTATGCCGCTATTGTCGTTACATCAAAACGGTTTACCAGAATGACCATAATCATAGAACTTACAGCCGGAATACAATTCTGCATGCTTGCAGGAATTACAGTCTTTACGATTTGTCCGATCAAGTCCGTTTTAACACCTGCAAAGCGCAGACGGAAATACGATTTTTTCATTCCATACATGATTGCAAAAATCAGGCACAGTACCTGTGATAGTACCGTAGCAATCGCCGCACCGGAGATTCCGAATTTTTTTATAAAAAACGGATCAATCACAAGATTAATAATCGTACCGACAAGCATTCCCTTCATCTGAAACACCGGATCCCCGAAACTGCGGTAGATTGCGGTCAGCTGCATATACAGAAACAAAAAGGCATAGCCTGTCAGGAAAATTGAAAGATAACTTCCGGCATCCGCAAATATATCTTCTGACGTCTGAAACAGTATCAATATCTGATGTAAAAAACATTCCAGAATCAGTACAACAAACAGCGCAAACAGCACGGACAGAACAAGCACAGTTCCGATCACATTCTCCGTTTTCTCTTTATCGCCGGAGCCGATAAGCTGGCTTATAACGATAGCTGTACCGTTACCGATCCCGGTTGTAAGCGCATACAGCAAAATACTTATAGAGCCTGCCGTTGTCAGCGCGGCGTAGCCGCCTTGCCCTAAAAGATTTCCTACCCAGATGCTGTCAACAAGACCGTAAGCCAGCATAAGGATTATTGCCATAAAAAGCGGCAGTGACATTCTAAATAGCGCGGATTTTGTATCGCTTTCAACAAAATTACTATCAGGCCTCATAGTTTATACCTCTTTTGATTTTTTTCACTGCGGCCGCGCCTGTCAGCACGACAGCACTGATCAACAGCCCAAGCACGCACCATTGTTTTACGCATGAAACCATCCCGGTACATACACATACGTTCGGGAGCCGGTCCGGATAGTTTATAAGCATTGCCGTAATGCCTGCATTCTCCGTCCAGTCGCAGAGCATATTGATGACGCTGAGCAACGGCAAAAAACGTAGTATATTCGCCGGCTTAGAAACGTATTTCACCAAAACCGACAGCCAGCAGAAGCCGCACAGCATCAGTGAAGCCGGAAAGAAAATATCAAGTGGCATTATCTTATACAAATGGAAGGCACGCCCGGCTTCACCAAGTGCTTCCAGCATGGCATAGCCTTCCTGTGCGGTATAGCGTGTCTCGTAATCAAGAATATTTGCACCGCCCGTAATTTTCAGGAGCCCCGCAACGCCGATCGGACTGAAATCAATCAGCCAAAGAAACACAGCGAACACCGCCGTAAAAAGCAGCGCAGTTTTTACCGTGATTTTTTCTTCCAGCGTAATTATAATGCTTTTCATTGTAACACCCTCCCCTTTGAATGAACTTCATTCATTTATATGCGTTAATAAAACCCCGGCCTCATAGACCGGGGTCTGTCTTACTTCATTATAAGCCGAGCAGCTGTATCAGAAACTTCTGTATCCTCTGTCCGACTTCCTCAGTATCACCCTGATTCATAAGAAGTCCCATCTGTCCGTAAACAAAAAAGTGCGCAAGGCTTTCCGTATCCTCGCATTGTATTTCGCCCTTTTTGACGGCTTCATCAAGCTCTGTTTTGATGAACGGAACAAGTTTTGCGCTGATCTTCAGCATAAGCTGGTCATGCATCTGGCGGCTGTTTTCGCCGTGGAACAGGCTGTACAAAAGATCATTATCAGATTCAGGCTTGCGATATTCATTCATACGGCCTGAATAGGCTAAAATCTTTTCTTTTAATGTGGTATCGCTCTTTTTAAAGCGCGCTTGATTTGCTTCTACAATGTAGTTCGCATACTCTTCAAGCGCTTCATTATAAATAGCTTCCTTTGACTCGTAATATCTGTAGCACAGTCCCTGAGAAATTCCAAGTTCCCTTGCAATGTCTGCAATCGTGGTTTTGTCATACCCTTTGCGGGCAAAAACTTTCAGCGCCCCCGTCAGGATTTCCTGATTTCGTGTACTCGGATCTTTTACCGTTCTCATGCGGTAATAGTAGCAGAAGTTTTAGATCTTGTCAATGAATAATATTCATTCATTTATATTTATGCGGCTGCTTGTTACTGTAAATTACCACAATTCCATCTGAATATTTTTTTCAGGAAAGTCATTCAAATACTCAAAGACATTCCGCACACCAAGCATAATTCCATTGGCTCTGCAGCCTTCGGCAAGCAGGTACATTAATTCAGCATTATGCGGACTTGTAATTTCGTACGCGTTCTTAAACGTATGGATATAGCGCTCCTTTATACCGGGAAAGTTGCGGTCAAGTGCTGCATAAAAATATTCACGGTCGCCGCTTCTGAGCGTTACACCCATACCGAAACATAAAATTGCATGCACACCTGCATTGATACAGAGCTCCAAAATGCCTTTAATATTTTTGTCAGTGTCATTTATAAAAGGAAGGATCGGACAAAGCCAGACGACAGTCGGAATTTTGCGCTCGCGGCATGCATAAAGTACTTCAAAACGACGGCTTGAAGGACACACGTTCGGTTCAATTATACGGCACAGCTTGTCATCATACGTTGTAATTGTCATCTGGACAACAGCCTTTGCCGTCTTGTTGATACGTTCCAGAATATCCAGATCACGCAAAACCAAATCAGATTTAGTAAGAACCGTTGCACCAAATCCGTAACGCTCGATTATTTCAAGTGTACGCCGCGTAAGACAGAGTTCCTTTTCAATCGGAAGATACGGATCGCACATTGATCCTGTGCCTATCATACATTTTTTACGCTTGCCGCGCAGAGCTGACTCCAGCAGTTCAGGTGCATTCTGCTTTACTTCAATGTCTTCAAATGCATGCGTGAACTGATAGCACTTGCTGCGCGAGTCGCAGTAAATGCAGCCGTGCTGGCAGCCACGGTAGATGTTCATTCCCCACTTTCCAAGAATCGATTTTGCGTTTACAAAATGCACGGCTGCCTCACTACATGCAGTTCTTCTTGTGAGCCTTAAGCTTTTTTATTGCCCAGTCGTAATGGCTTGCAGTTGAGCTTACAAAGTAGGAGCCTAAGTCCGTTGTGCCGGTCCAGGCGAAATGTTTTTTTGTGAAAAGCTCTTCGTTGGTGTATTTGTCTGCAAGGGCAAGAACCTTTTCGTGACTTTCAGCGAGCATTTTCTTTGCGTCTTCAAGGCTTGTTCCCTGATGACGATTCCAGAACATTACGTTCATTGCACCGTAAGTTTTCCAACTGTATTCTGATGGAAGAAATGCGATTGCAGATTTTGCGTCGGGATTGCCTTTGTTATTTTCGATGAATTTAATCATCAGCTGATGCCATTCGTACAGATGAATCAGAACGTCACGCACGTTTTTGTCGCGGCTCCAGTGAGCTTCCTTTTTGCCAGCATCGCCTGAAAAGTCAAACGGTGTATTCAGTTCCTTTTCGCTCATTTCCTCAATCATCTGTGTCAGTTTTGCGTAGTTTTCCTTTGCTGCAGTAAGCAGTGATACTTTGTCTCGTGGTCTTGGCATTGTATTACTCCATTGTAATTTTATATTCTTCAAAAAGTTCGTGCGAATAGACTTTCGGTTTGTCGGATCCGCGTACGATTTTCCAAAGTGCGGCGGCGGCTTTAAGGCGTTCGGGAAAGATAGCGGTAGCCGGGTCTGCACAGAAGTCTTTTATGAACTTATTCCATTGTAAGGCAGAATTGTCATATTTTGCATAAGTTTTTTATATCATCAAATTCCGGTCGTGTCATTTTTACTTTATCGTATGCGCAGTAATAATCGTGTAACTGTAGGAATTCACAGTGATTTTCATGCCGCCAATTTCGCAGTACCAGTTCTTGCCCTGCTTGTAAATATTGCACTTGGGGTCAAGAATTTTCTGTCTGCAATATTCAACAGTGTCAGTTTCAGCAGAAAGATGCAGATTTTTTCTGATTCTTTCTGCGCCCATTTGCGTTGTATGAATTTTTGTGATGTTGTCTAAAAGTACTTGGTTTTCCATGATTTTAATTCTATCATCCAATTCCTGACACCTGTATGTCATATTTAGAATATTTAAGAACAGCAATTGTATCCAATTTTCTTTGTAAGAAGCCGGAGACTCGAAAGCAGCCGCAGATTCAGCAGACTGTTCTTTGATTTGTATGCAAAGAACAACCATAATTTCATGCAGTACATCCGGCGGAATTCTGAAACGTTCTCCTTTACTATAATTCTTTTGCTTTCCGTTCAGAGTCAGGCAGAGCTTTCCTTCTCCAATATACCCGACTGTCAGATGGCTGGTATGTGTATGCGGCGGATACGTTTTACTCCAGTTTTTATAGCGGATACATTCTATTTTGTCGTTCTGTCTGCCGTAAGAAATTTTACTCATTTTTCGTCACGCTCTGCATCAGAACAAAAAGTTTATTTTATTAAATCTTCGAAGTAATTCTTATTCCCCATATTTCTGAATCAGGTCCTCGTGATTTTTGCAGCCGGTTTTCATATAAATGCGAGAAAGATAATTTTCAAGAGAACGCTCAACAATGTTAAGTTCGGTGGTAATCCGCTGCTTTGTTTTGCGTTCGATGATTCTCTTAAAAATAACCTGCTCCTGTTTTGTAAGACCTTCGTATACTGTTTTGTAGATAAAAAGAGGAGAAATTAGATTCTGCTGAACATACGTTTCTCCGGCCATTATTTTTTCAATTGCAGTAAAAAGCTCTTTTTCCGGAGCTGATTTTGAAACAAAACCTTCGGCACCTCCTTCAAGTGCAAGTGAAACAATACCAGGTTTTGTATACATAGAATACACAACGATTTTTATCTGCGGATACTTTTTCTTTATCTCGCGCAGAACTTCAAGACCGCTTTCATTACCTAAAAACAAATCCAGAATCAGAATGTCAGGCAGGGCTTTTGTTTCGGATAACTTGCAAAGTATCTCAAGACTTTCACTTTTTGTGAATGCGTAACCAACACAATCATAGAGGTCTCTACCTAAAAGCAGTTCCCTAATTCCTCGGTTTGTAAGAGTATGGTCTTCAACAACAAAAAAACGTGTTTTATTCATGACTTGTATCTCCTTTGGGTGTTGGTTTATAAATACTGATTTGAGTGCCTTCGCCAGGTGCTGATGTCACTGAAAATTCTGCACCAATCAGCTGACATCTTTTTTGCATTCCAACAAGACCAAAATGCTTTGATGCATCAATTCCAAAATTGAGTGCGCCATACTGATCCGATTCTGTATCAAATCCACAACCGTCGTCACTTATAAAAATATAAATACCTTTTTCCTCACTCGAAGACTCATTACGTATCAGTATTACCGCTTCGTATGCATGGGAATGCTTTATTATATTCTGGAAAGATTCCTGCACAATCCTGTATATATTCAAAATATCATTTTCGTTTAGGAAAGAATAATCCGTGTTATCCGGCATTGAAAACCTGAATTGTATGCCGGTTGTTTCTGACATTGATGTACAAAGATTTACTATGTTTACCTTTAGATCTTTTTTGGTAATATCAGCCGGCGAAAGATTGTAGCTTATCATCCGTACCTGTGACAGCGTTTTTCCGAGTAGTACAGCAGCCTGAGAAATGTATTCTGCTGCGTTCTTTTTTTCAAGAAGGTTTTTACAATACCGCAAGTCTTGTGCCACAGTATCATGGAGTTCACGTGCAATTCTTGCACGTTCCTCTTCCTGTCCGGTTATTGTGTATAGAAGATATTCGTTTGAATCATGTAGATTTTTTTTTGATTTTAGGAATCGGATCAAAAGAATGATACCTAAAAGAATCATTACAAAGAAAATGATGTCGAAAATAATGAAAATAGTAGTATAGTTAGAAAGTATGAGTTCAAGCTCTGCAATTTTATCTGTGTCACTCATGTTTTTACCGTGATTTACTCAGAGCGATTACTCTGTTTTTGTTTGATAACATTAGCAGCATGTTCCACAATCCGATAAACTCCGTATCCTGAAAATGTAGCTATCAACCTGTCCGCAAATGAAATTGGAATCTGCGCCAAAATGCAGGAAGCAAGAAGACTAAAATGCTGATGTACGAATGATTCGGTAAAACTTTTAATCGGATTCATCATATCTGGAATGTTCTTATATTTGATATGAAAATAATCGATTATTCCGCCAGAAAATACCGAACAAAATGAGGAAACTAGGGCTATCAGAATCAGGTACAAAAGAGTAACTGACAGACTGATTTTGAATTCATTTTTTTGACGGGCTATAAGCCAGGTTGAAAAGACGATTACTATTCCACAGATTGTGTAAAGCATCATAAAAATGTCGAAAGAACCTGTTTTTGCGAACCAGATCAAGGAATTTATGATATTGTATGAAATCTGAACTGCAAGCCCAGGTAAAAGCCCGCACATGAAGACAACAGCAACCGTAAAAATAGTATCCATAAAAAGCGTCAGATGTACAAGAGTTCCAGGCGGAATTCAATCATCTCTCACATCATTTTCAAATGTCTTTGTCCAGGGATATATCAACAAATTTGGCTCAGACTGCGTTGCGGGATGGGCTTGTTTTAATAAAATCGACCAGATTTGCCTCTTGCCGGTGCAAAGCCTTCAAATGAGCACGACAACTTATGTCGGACAGAATTATGGTGCAAAAAATATTCTCAGGGCGAAAAAGGGTGTGTGGGTTTCAATTTTGATTTCACTCATTCTTGTCATGGGTCGACAGAATAGGGATTATAAAAAGTTCTGTTTAGCTTTCCCTATTCGACTCGCTCCAGCGTGACCCCATTCATGCCAAGTTCTTTGAGCAAGTCGCGGAGTGCTTTTGCGTACATTTCGCCATGAAAGCCCTGATACCAGTCGATGTAGAAACGACCGCCCACTTCCGTCATTTGCAGCATGACACCCTTTTCTGGCATGGCATGGAATGCCATCATGCGGATTTTGTTGCCGTAGCTGCTGGTACGGAGCGTACCCAAATAGCTAATCTCCAAGGAAGCATCAGCATTTTTGCGCTGTTCCATGCAAACCTTGTCCAATGCTCCGTAGGCAAATGCTTTTGTATAGCCCTCGCACATACCGCGGAATATGCCGGCATTCATTCGGATGCTCGGTTCAGAGGTAAACTCCTTTAAATACGCTCTGAAAGCGGCATTAAGTTCCTTGTCGCTCTTTGCCGCCACATCAGACGGCTCAAATTTGTACTGGGCAAAAACCGCCTGATGCACCAGAGATGTACTGTTACCCATCACCTTTCGGATATTCACTGGGTACATAATCTTGATAGGTAACTCATTTTCGGAATGTACTTTGCAGACAGCCTTTGCCAATGCCACCGAAAGCACAGAAACAGGGCTGCCACCCACTGATTTGGCATAATTCATCATCTCTGCGCTTGGCACGGAAAGACAATAACCCCGGCAATCAGGACGGTTGCCAAAGACACCTTCTTTGGGGAACTCTGGCGGAACAAAACTTTTCTCTCCTGTCATAGCCTTCATGAGCGTGGTCGGGTCAATTGCGTCAGCCAGAAGGTAGCCGTCCACATCCAGCCCTGGAACAGGACCGTCCTTTTCGGTGTACACGCCTTTGGGAACAGGATATTCAGTGCCGTCTGCAAGGCAATAGTAGTGATAGAAGAAAGTTTCAAACACATGGTTGATGCCCGTTCCATCCACCGGCACATGGTCGATATAAATCCAGAGTGTCTGCCCCAAATAGCAGAAAGTAACCGTGTGAAAATTGCCAGAGCGTTCAAACGGCTCTACAATCTCGCCGGTTTCTTTGAACACAAAGGGAAGCGGATTTTCTGTAAGCACGAGCTTCTTTCCGCGAGGAACTACGGCATAGCCCATATACGGATAGACCGTAAGAGTCTTTTCCCATGCCTGCTTTAAGGCATCAGGATTCACCGCCTCCGCCAAATCAAAGCGGTAAGTCATAAAGAATGCCTTGTCCGACGGATAAGCGGCGCGGGCGAACATGCCCGCCGTAATCTGCTTGACCTCTTTCCAGTCCTCCGTCATCGGGTCGCCGGTAACGCCAACGGTAAACTTGTAGGAACGCTCGAATTTTCCGTCGTTCAGACTCAGCACATTGTCCCAGCCGTTGCACTGACCAGAGCAGATAAAAGCGTTGCAGCGGGAAAGAATGTAGAGGGCATAAAAGTAGTTGATGGTGGTGTCTTCCAGCTTGGCGGCGTAGTCCTTGCCGTTGTTTTCCTTTTCGTAATCGGAAATTATCTGTCCACTGCGCAAGTTTTTGACCGTCAGACGCTCCTGCGACAAGGCAACCAGCTTCTTTCCGAATTCTTTTCTCATGGCAGAAAGGATGTCCGCGTCTTCGGTGGCGAGGAAGAGTTTTTCATACCCATAGTCTTCCATCCACTGACGGATTTTAGGTGTCATCTGTTCAACGGTAGCCATTTTTCTCAATCCGCTCAAGCCTGTGGTGATATAGTCAGAACCACGGATTAAAACTCCTAATGCCTTCTTTTCGCCAAACACCGCATTATAGTACTCGTCCATTTCCCGCTTGAATCCGCCCGCAATGGAATCTACATCAAGGCTTGACCCCAGACTGTTGTAAAATTTGGTCTTGCAAAATATGACCTGATTGGGAACTACCAGCGTATTTTCTTCGTTGGCTTCAGAATTCCAAATGTCTACGGCGAAGTATTTTTCCACCATGCTACGGGGATATTTTCCGAAATGGTCTACATTCGGGGAAACGAATTTGAGCCCGAAGGTCTCAGCGGCCTGCTTATTTGTCTTGTAGCTGGAAAGTACCGCGCCGATACCGCCCGTGTCGCTGACAGGCAGCGTGAAAAAGCGGTAATGCTTAATATCCTTTCCGTTCAGAATCCACTGCAAAAAGAAGATGTTGTGAAAAGCGTAGGTGCTGCCTAGGCGGTTAAAGTTGTAGTCCTCAAGTCCGCACTTCAACTGCTCCTGAATATAAAACGTGCTTTCTGCAAAACGGTTTTCGGGCAGTTCCTTTTCAACATGCAGCCTCGGATTTTTTTCCACAAACCAATAAATGCGCTCATCACGGCAGTAGATTTCCAAATCCGTGTAGGAAAGCATAACCTTTGTAAGCACGATAGTGTATTCGTTCAATTCTTCAAAAATACATCGGTCAAGCCCTTTAAAAAAGTCAAGGTACAGCGAGGCTTTGTCCGTTTCATCATATTTGAGATATTTTGTCATGTAGGGCGGCTTTACATACTTAGGGTAAGCATCACGAGGCTCAATGTCCTCATCATTATCCCAATAAACAATGTCAAAGTCCTCTCCCCTGTCATTCTTTACATGAAAGCGTGTCTTGCTTGCAAGCTCTTCTTTTAATGCAACATGGAACAGCTGGTCAGTCAGCTGCAAGGTTTTCGCCTCTTCCTCTGGATTGTAACCTTCAATCTTGAACATACGATACTCCTTCTTGTCTTATTCGCTCTTACCTACGCAAGAACGGCAGTTTGAATAACGCGGGAACGCCGACAAGAGCGACAGCATACATGACAAATGTTTCGGTAAAACGCTCTATGTTCCAGTTTGCGATGTTCGCGCGGAAAAACGGCTTCAACAC
>CACZQF010000071.1 GCA_902783245.1 uncultured Spirochaetaceae bacterium
GCCTTGTGGTGTCGGGAGCAAGCCACACTATATCTACGAGCCTTGCGGGCGGCAGGGGATTCACCGCCATAATCGTGGCGTGGATGTCCGGGTTCAATACCGCGGCTATGGCGGCGGTGTCGTTCCTGCTCTGTGCCATGGAAAACGGCGCCATACAGATTGCGAGTCAGTTCGGCCTGAACGAAAATGTTTCGTCCATCATTACAGGCATCATCATATTTTTCCTGATAGGCAGCGGATTCTTTGTGCGCTACCGTGTCATATTCCAAAGAGAGGAGGTGTCCTGATGGTCACACTGCTGCTGACGTTCA
The DNA here is from genome assembly GCA_902783245.1 of uncultured Spirochaetaceae bacterium. Lineage (GTDB taxonomy): Bacteria > Spirochaetota > Spirochaetia > Treponematales > Treponemataceae > Treponema_D. The sequence goes on from CACZQF010000071.1 coordinate 312, forward strand.
TACAGAAATCGATCGTGCAGGGAATCGGCATACTGTTCGGTTCCATAGGCGAAATAGTCACGGAAAAATCAGGTAACCTGAATCTGGGTATTCCGGGGCTTATGTACATGGGCGGCATTGCGGGGCTTATGGGCGCGTTCTATTATGAAAATGCCGCGGCTGTTCCTGTGCCGGCGGTGGGACTGTGCGTTTCGCTTGCCGCGTGCGTGCTCTGCTCTTCGCTGGGCGCGCTCATCTACAGCTTTCTTACCATAAGCCTGCGTGCCAACCAGAATGTAGTGGGGCTTGCGCTCACAACGTTCGGCATAGGGTTCGGCAATTTCTTCGGCGGCTCAATATCCAGACTTGCCGGCGGCGTAGGGCAGGTATCCGTGGCCGTGACGGCCAGCGCGTATCAGGCACGGATTCCTGTGCTCCGCGGTCTGCCGGTGATCGGACAGCTTGTGTTTTCCTACGGTTTTCTGACCTACGCGGCAATCGTTCTCGCGTTCGCCGTATCGTTCCTGCTTCTGCGTACGCGCATCGGGCTCAATCTGCGTGCGGTCGGTGAAAATCCGGCCGCAGCCGATGCCGCCGGTATAAGTATAGAGCGGTACAAATATGCGGCCACCGTGGCCGGCGGCGGCATTGCAGGACTGGGCGGGCTGTATTTTGTCATGGAATACCTTGGCGGAACATGGACGAACAACGGTTTCGGGGATCGGGGCTGGCTTGCGATCGCTCTTGTTATATTCGCGCTGTGGGATTCCCGTAAGGCGATTCTCGGCGCATTCTTGTTCGGCGCGCTGTACATTCTGTATCTGTACATTCCCGGGCTTACCAGGGCCGCGCAGGAGCTTTTTAAGATGCTGCAGTATCTGGTCACTATTATTGTTCTGGTGGCCACCAGTATGCGCAAAAAGCGTGAGTACCAGCCGCCCGAGCATCTCGGCGTGTCATATTTCCGCGAGGAACGCTGACCGCCGCTCTGCCGGTACGGTGCAGGTGCCGGCAGCATGTAAAAAAAGGGGCTGTCCGGAATCGGACAGCCCTGTGTTTTTTGCAGGCTGTTGCCTGGCTATTGCCGGGCATTAGCCCTATTTCTTGAACTTTGACTCAAAGTCTTTAAGCAGCTCCGCAGTCTGTGTTGCACCGTCAATGTCGGTGAGCTTGTTGCGGTCGCGGTAGAACGCGATGAGCGGCTCTGTCTGCTCGCGGTATACGTCCATGCGGTGGGCGATGGACTCAGCTTTGTCATCATCGCGCTGGTACAGCTCGCCGCCGCACTGGTCGCAGACGCCTTCTTTCTTGGGCGGTACGGTGAGGATATTATAGTTGGCGCCGCACTTTCTGCAGACGCGGCGGGTGCTCAGACGTTTAATGACGATCTCGTCTTTGATAACAAAGTTTACTACCGTCACATCGGGGCAGATGCCTTCAAGAGCTTCTGCCTGCGGAATGGTGCGCGGAAAACCGTCGAGAATAAAGCCGTTCTTGCAGTCGTCCTGCGCCAGCCGCTCTTTTACGAGTCCGCAGGTGATTTCATCGCTTACAAGACCGCCTGCATCGATGATGGCCTTTGCCTTCACTCCGAGCGGGGTCTGGGCTTTGATTGCCGCGCGGAACATATCGCCGGTAGAAATATGCGGGATTTTATACGCTTCCGCGACTTTTACGGCCAGAGAGCCTTTGCCGGCTCCGGGCGGACCTAAAAAGATAAAATTCATAGTGACTCCTCAAATAATGATGACTAGAGCGGTACCGAAGTAATCGCTCTGGTGTATTGTACACCGATTGCAGTGGCGGGGCAAGTATGCCGGCTCCGCATTGCTTTCCGTGGTATCCGGTGCAGTACACGTATACGGCGGCGGAAAACACGCTATAGTACATGACAGACGGGAGAGTACATGAAGAAAATTGAGTTTTTCGAGCCGCCGGAGAGGGTTACCTGCAACTCCATATGTGAGCGGCTTGCGGACGAGGCGCCGCTGCTGTATGAGCGTATACGAAAGGACGGCTATCTGTGGCTTGTTATGGGCGGCTTTATGCGCGGAGTATATTTTCCGCCGCAGATGCGGCACCTGTCCGGGGATTTTTGCTGCGGACTTGGGTATGACATGGATTTTGTGTGCCTGCCGCCTGAATTGGACGGCATGGAAAGCTGGCGCCAGATTCATAGCAGCTTATACAATACGACGGCTTATGTAGAAAAAGGCTCGGTAAGCGAACAGTTCCTGCGCTCCCGTAATCGGTATGCATACCGCGTCAAAACCGGCCTGCCCGTGGTTGACGGCAGGCGGATCGAACGGTCGGAGCATGTGGTTATCTGGCTGAAGGGTGCGGATAATCCCGATGCGTGGATCCGCTCTCACGGAACGCCTGCGCCGCAGGGGCAGCTGGGGGTACTGCAGAATCTGCGCCGGATGCGTGATCCGACGCGCGTCATGGTCAAACGTGCCTGCGCGGGCGTGGCGGGCCTGCTGATCGTTCTGCTTTTTACGCTTACGTTTGCGCTGATTATGTAAGCGGCCGCCGCGGCTTTTAAAAAAGCGGATAATCGGAAAAATTACAGGATATTTTTTTACTTGCATTGCCGGAATTCTGAATTATAATTATTCATAAGCGTTTGGATAACTCGTTTTTAGTAAAAGGATGTATCCAAAAAGACATTACAGCTTTGTGCTTCTTCATTCAGGAGGAAAAATATGAAGAAAATGTTGGTAAAAGTGTCTGCAATGGCTGCTGCTATGGTGATGGCAGGAGCTGCATTTGCAAAACCCAAGCAGATTACTATTGAATTCTGGACTCATGAGGACGGCAACCGCCAGAAGCTTGAGGAACGGTATATCAAAGAATTCGAGGCAAAGCATCCGAATGTAAAAGTCAACGTAACCCGTCAGGGTGCGGCCAAGCTTATAGAGCTGGTGCAGACCAGCTTTGCCGCAGGAAAAGGCCCCACCATGTTCAACCTTTCCATCAACGATGAGTATCCGTATATCGCCGCCGGCCGTGTGGCGCCCATGGACTATAAGGCCGCAGGCTACAAGAATGCAAAGGAAGTCATTGCCGCCTATGCTCCTAAAATGCTTGATCCTGTAACGGTAAAAGGCAAAGTATATGGTCTGCCGCTTGAGCTGACCAACTGGTGTATCTTCATCAACAAGAAGATTTTCCGCGACGCAGGCCTTAATCCCGAAAAAGACTATCCCAAGACATGGGAAGATATGGTCGATATCTCCAAGAAGATCGTAAAACGTGACGGCAACATTATCACCCGCCGCGGCTATGACTTCCGCTACAAGTACTATCTGGAAAACAACGTTCCGATGGTTGAGCAGCTCGGCGGCAAGCTTATCAGCGATGACGGAAAAGAAGCCATCGTCGGCAAAGACGCATGGATTAAGTTCCTGACCTTCATGCAGAAGTGGGGCCCCAACGGCGAAAACCTCGGCTCACCCACCTACACACCGGCCCGCTCAGTGTTCAACAAGGACAACGGCGATATAGCTATGTGCTCAACCGGTCTGTATCAGGAAGCCCGCATCAAGCTGGATAACCCCAGCTTCTATAACAGCGGCGAATGGATGGTCGTTCCGTATCCCAAGTTCAAGAATGCGGTAAAAGACGTTTCAGCCTGCTACTACGGCCACTATTACATGGTCAATGCTGACGCAACCAAAGACGAAAAAGCCGCGGCATGGGAACTGATCGGCTACATGCTGAGCCATGGCGAAGAGTACCTGAAGGAAGTCAATATCATTCAGCCCACCACCGCGCTGCTCAACAGCACCACCTTCAAGAACATGCCGTTCTCAAAGGTATTTGCCGACGATCTGAACCGCGGCCACATCGTATACTACGGTGCCAGCTCAACGGACATCCAGAGCGCGCTCGGAACCGCCATTTCTGCGGTCATGCTCCAGAACAAAACTCCGGAGGAAGCCTACAATCAGCTTAAAAAGACGGTGCAGGAGCTTATTGACGAGCAGTAAGCCGCTCCAACCTGTACGCGTATAGAAACAGGGGGCTGCGA
>CACZQF010000072.1 GCA_902783245.1 uncultured Spirochaetaceae bacterium
CAATAAGGCTATTCCATATATACGGTGCCGGTAAGCCGTAAAAGCCGCTTCTAACGTGCAGATTAGAAGTATCACGAAAACCTTATAGGGAAAGTCCGTTCTGTTCCATGATGACGCGTATGAGCTGTATGCGTTTGCAGATATACCCGGCGGAATAAAATCTGCCGGTGGTCTCGTTGCGGATCAGAATTTCATTTTGCTTTTTGCCGGAAGCAAGCGCATCGCAGATCTGTTTATCAATCGGTGCAAGACCGGCCATCACTTCGGCAATCTTTTTCTTTACAATCTCTGCGTCAAGCTTTTCTATGACGCTTTCTTCCATATTTTGCTGTTTTGTGGATGGAATCTCGCGGATAAGAATCGGCTTATAGTGCCGCTGTATGTCGCGCAGTCCGGTCTTCAGCCACAGATCAAGATACGGGGCGAATGAATATGTTGCTTTCGTTTCGACTTTTTCCGGTGTGAAATGCTCCACTGCACGGGTGACGTACTGGGGCATGAGATGATTAAAGTAACGCCGTTCCTGTTTTAAAAAAGATTTGTCCCGGCAGAATCCTTCACGTTCCTCTACATCAATTTTTGTGGTATATGCATGCAGCAGGGATGCCGTTTTCCCGAACTGTAAAAACCGTTTTTCATATGTTTTTATCAGCTTCAGGTATTTTTTCCAGAAAAAGCGGGTGGCTTCCATTGTCGTATCAACGGTGACATTCTGTTTATAGTTAAGAAGATACGCGTAATCTTCAGAATACTGCTCGTCCATACTGTTTCAGTATAGCACAGTTCACGGATTCCGTGTACCATGGTGCAGACGGCGGTGTGCCGCTTACGGAGAGTTTATATATGAAGGACTTACACAAGATTAAAATCGCATACATCGGCGGCGGTTCCAAGCAGTGGGCTCGCGTGTTTATGAATGATCTGGCGCTTGCCAAGGACATCTGCGGCCAGATCGCGCTCTACGACACAAACCGGGAAGCCGCCGTGCGCAACCAGAAGATCGGTATGCGCATTAATGAAACGGAACAGGCTGTTTCAAAATGGCAGTACACAGTACATGACACGATAGACACCGCGCTGGAAGACGCGGACTTTGTGGTGATCTCCATTCTTCCCGGTACGTTTGAGGAAATGCGCAGCGATGTGCATGCTCCGGAGCAGTACGGCATCTACCAGTCCGTGGGCGATACCTCCGGGCCCGGCGGCGTACTGCGCAGCATGCGTACCATTCCCGCCTATGAAGGTTTTGCACGCAAAATCAAGGAGATCTGCCCGCAGGCATGGGTCATTAATTTTACCAACCCCATGAGCAACTGCGTAAAGGCGCTCTACGACGTGTTTCCGGACATAAAGGCATTCGGCTGCTGCCATGAAGTATTCCATACGCAGAAATTTTTGTGCTGCGTGCTTCATGACCAGCTCGGTATTCCGCAGCCGGACCGCACGCAGATCTACACCGATGTGTCGGGCATCAACCATTTTACGTGGATCACTGCGGCTTCATACCATGACGTTGATATCATGAAGCTGCTGCCGCCGTTCATCGAAAAGTATTTTGAGTCCGGTTTCTATGAAAACGGCCCGGCTGATCAATATAAAACCGACATGTTTGCCTACGCCAACCGCGTAAAGATGGATATGTTCCTGCGTTACGGCGCGCTCGGCGCCGCAGGTGACCGGCATCTGGCGGAATTTATGAACAATACATGGTACCTTAAGGATCCGGAGACCGTGGAACGGTGGAAATTCAGACTCACTACCGTTGACTTCCGTATCAGGCAGCAGCAGGAGCGCGTGGAAGAAAGCATCGCTCTGGCGGAGGGTATCAGACCGGTACGGGTTGAAAAATCTTCCGAGGAGGCGGTGGAGCTTATAAAAGCCATACTCGGACTTGAGACGCGGGTATCCAATGTGAACCTGCCGAACCGTGGACAGATGCCGGGCTATCCGGAGGGGGCCGTCGTTGAGACGAACTGCGTGTTTTCCAACAACAGTGTAAAGCCGGTCACCGCTTCTCCGCTGCCGTCGGGACCGAAAGCGCTCGTTATGCGCAGCCTGCTCAACAATGAAACGCTGTATCAGGGCATAAAGGAGCGCGATCCTGCCATGATATTCCAATCTTTCATCAATCAGCCGCTGTGCTCCACGTTGTCATTTGACGACGCGCGTGCTCTCTATAACACTATGGTGGCGAACACCTCATCCTGTCTGCCTGAGGAGCTTACTGCTGTACTATGATCAACGAAACCATACCGCTTCCCGTTACGTACCGGGACAAAGGAATTAAAAACAATAATTTTCAGCCGCTGCTGACAACCTATATACTGTCGAATCATGCGGAAATCAAAAAACTTGCGCGGCGGCCGCTGGTGCTTATCTGTCCCGGCGGTGCCTACCGATATACCAGTTTCCGTGAATCGGAGCCGGTGGCGGTACGCATGAATGCGCTCGGTTTTCATGCCGCGGTGCTTCAGTATTCATGCGCGCCCATGGACTTTCCGGCGGCGTTTCTGGATCTGTGCCAGGCTGCAGCCTGTGTCCGTGCCCATGCCGACTCCTGGGGGGTGGACACGGACCGTATCATTATCTGCGGGTTCAGCGCCGGGGGGCACCTGGCCGCTAGTCTCGGCGTATGGTGGAACACCGGGCTCGCGCAGCAGTATATTTCCTGTACGCCGCAGCAGATCAGGCCTGATGCGCTGCTTTTGTGCTATCCGGTCATTACGTCCGGCCCCTTTGCGCATGAAGAATCCATCCGCAACGTGACCGGTATGGCGGAGCAGCTGTACGCAAAAGTGTCACTTGAAACGCAGGTGACTCCCGACACGCCGCCGGCTTTTATCTGGCATACCGCGGAGGATAAAAGTGTTCCCGTACAGAACTCTTTGAGTTTTGTGCAGGCGCTGGCGCAGCAGAACATTCCCTTTGAGTACCATGTGTTTACCAAAGGCAGGCATGGGCTGAGTCTTGCATCCGAACAGACTGCAAACGAACCGTCCCATCTGCAGGCAGAATGTGCCGTATGGCCGGAATTGTTCGCCGCGTGGGTAAAAAGCAATCTTGGTTAGATGCGGCCGCCGGTACTGGAACGTATTGTTCCCGTTTGCCATACAGGCAAAAAAAAAGTAAAATAACAACGTGAATAAAATTTTAGTGACACCCCGGTATCTTTCCCAGACAGGGCATCCTGCCCTGCGGCAGCTGGAGGACGCAGGATATCAGCTGCTTATGCCGTGGCCGGGGCGGCAGCCTGACCATGAGGAACTCAAAGCCGTGCTGCCCGAATGTACGGGGTATCTGGCAGGTCTGGAGCCGGTAACTGCAGACATTCTTCAGGAGTGCCGTCTGCTTCGTGCCATCAGCCGCTACGGCTCAGGTATGGACACCGTTGATATACAGGCCGCGCAGAAGCTCGGCATTACCGTTACCGGCGCACCCGGCGCGAACGCGCAGTCTGTGGCGGAGCTTGCGCTCATGCTCACTATGCAGCTGCTGCGCCATGCTGCCGAAAGCTCCGCGCTGCTCAGGCAGGGAATCTGGCAGCGGCAGAAAGGCTTTGAGGCAGCGGGCAAGACGATCGGTATCATAGGCTATGGCCACGCGGGCTCTCGTCTTGCGCGTATGGCGTCCGCACTGGACATGCATGTGATCGTCTGTACTCCGCATCCGGGAACTGATGGTACGGTCCGGTTTGTGTCCATGCAGGAGCTGTGCCGGCAGTCTGACATAATCTCTCTGCATTGCCCGCTTACACCCCGTCCTATTGTGACCGGAGATTTTCTGAGCAGCTGTAAAAAAGGTGTATATATCGTAAATACGGCGCGCGCAGGCCTTATAGAAGAAAACAGCATGCTTGCGGCCCTGCAGTCAGGACAGGCCGCAGGCTATGCCACGGACGTATATCTGACGGAACCACCCGTTATCACGCCTCTGTATCAGCATCCGGCTGTGATCATGACTCCTCATATCGGCACGCTCACGCAGGAAAGTACCGATGCCACGGCCCTGCTTTCCGTACGCAACCTTATAGCGGCGCTTGCAGCGGCAAAGGCAGCCACCGCCTGACGGGCAGCCGTCAGACTGTCCTGCGAATCTGCGGATATCCGCGGATTCTGAACTTGCGGCGGGTAAAATATCCTGCTATACTAAGATGTACAAAAAGTCGTTTATGACCTTATTAAGATTAAGCGAGACAATACTGATATGAACGATATTGCTATACCTTTGTCCGGCGGCCACTACGATGTGCTCACCGGACTCAAAAATCGCTATGCGCTTGAGCCGGATTTCAGCCGGTACCGCGACAAAACTGTCTACGTACTGCTGACTAAAATCAATGACTTCCGGCTGTATGCGCTGTCTAGCGACCTTGAGCTCGGGGACAAAGTGCTTATCACGTATGCCTGTATGCTCAAACGTGCCTTCGGCTATGACAACTGCTACCGCACCGGTGACAGCGAGTTCCTTGTTATTCAGCAGGATACCGACAAAGAGCTGTTTCTGGAGACTGCAAAGAAAATTCAGGATTCATTCTTCCTGCAGGAAATAAACGGCAGGCAGCTTACCAGCTCCATAAACGGCGGTTATGTATACGGCCATGCGGACACACCCGCTACGCTGCACAACATGATCCGCATGGCAGGCCTGGAGCTGTTTGCAGCGGATAAGCAGGGCAATAGGGCGGTAAAAGGCTCATCGTTCAAAGACGCCATGCAGAACCAGACGAACCTGCTGTCGGCGGTGGGCGTAGGAATTCCGCAGGAGTCGGATTTTGACACGCTGACAGGTCTGCCGAACATGAATTACTTCCGTACGCAGGTCAAAAAAATCCTGCCGCTGTTTTCCAAAGAGCGGCAGTGCGTGTTCGTCTATTTTGATATTGATAACTTCAAGGCTTACAATAATGAATTCGGGTTTAAGGACGGCGACAACCTGCTTAAATCCGTGGCATTTATCATTCAGGATGCTTTTCCGCAGCGGCTGCTTTCACGGTTTTCAGACGACCACTTTGTGGTCTGTGTGTTCAAAGACGAGCTTGAGGCCGTTATCACGTCAATCCACACCGTCATTACATCGCTGAGCAAAAAAGGATATGTTGACCTTAAGGCCGGCGTCTACGAGTATCAGGATGGCGTAAGTATCAGCGCGGCGTGCGACTTTGCCAAGGCCGCCTGTGACAGTATCAAAGGACAGTACAGCACATACTACCGCTATTATGACGAGACGCTTGAGCACAAAATAAAGCTGCGTCAGTATATCATCAACAATCTGCGTAAATCGTTCGATGCCGGCAGAATAAAGGTATATTACCAGCCGGTCATCCGTTCGCTTTCTGGCAATATCTGCGGATTGGAGGCGCTTTCCCGCTGGGAAACCGAAGAATACGGACAGCTTATGCCGTCTGACTACATCGGCATACTTGAGGACTCCCATCTGATCCATAAGCACGACATGTACATGGTGGAGCAGATCTGCCGGGATTATACGCAGATGCAGGCTGAGCATACGGCGGTACCTATTTCGATCAATCTTTCGCGCGTTGACTTTATGGAATGCGATGTCATCGGCATTATTGAAATGCTTGTAAAGAAATATAACGTGCCCAAGCAGATGCTTAATTTTGAGGTCACTGAAAGCGCGGAAGGCAGGGAGAATCTTTCTAGTCAGGTGGCAACGCTGCGTAAGGCCGGATATGAAATCTGGATGGATGACTTCGGCAGCGGCTATTCTTCACTGAATGACCTGAAAGAGTATGAATTCGACGTACTTAAGAACGATATGCAGTTCCTTACAGATTTTAACGATACCGAAAAGGCTCTGAAATCCCGTATCATCCTGAATTCAAATATTCTGATGGCCAAAAAGCTGGGTATTCGTACGCTGGCCGAAGGCGTAGAGACGGAAGATCAGATGAACTTCCTGAAGAACGCAGGCTGCGACATCCTTCAGGGGTATTTCTACAGCAAGCCGATTCCGCTGGCGAACCTGAAGGGGCTGAAGCTGCAGTATGAAGATCCGGAGGATGCCGAGTACTACAACGTTATCGGACGGACGCAGCTTATAAACAGCAGCTACCTTACTACCGACAACTATTCTATGTCGGATATCAGACCGGCGCTGCTGTTTGAATATAAGAAAAACAGTATCACTGTTCTGACCTATAACGATGCATACGTGCAGTTCCTGCATGAGGCGGGATTTGAGTCTGTGAACGCACTGGAGCAGCAGCTCAATAATCCGTCCAATTCCCGCCGTAATAAGTTCTTACAGGCCGGAATCCGTGCCATAGAGGATAATACGGTGCAGGATGTGCAGTTCACTGTCGGTGAGAAGGACTGTTCCATGAGCATGCAGGTGATTGCGACCAACCGGCGTACCAAAGCAGTCTGCCTTATCGGTATCATGACGAACATTGAGCACATTACCGGCAGAAAAGCCTGAGCTTTTTGACCGGATGATTCTGTAAAGCGTACTGCCCTTGTCTACATTCCTCCGCCGCAGAGCGTCGGGGGAATACTTTTTCCATATAAATCTGTTTTTGCCGGACGGCAATTCCCGCAGCGTAAAAAAAGTGTTTTTTTAGGAAATTTTTATTTCTCGGATGGCTATACTAGTATGCAAGGAATTAACTTGCGTATTCCCTATTGTATAACTAAAAGGAGAAATGCCCATGCTCGCAGCCATCTGTGTACTGTCTAAGAAAAACTCAATGTACGAAGTATCTGTTCCGCCGCTGTCCAAAGAAAAGGAAGCCGCGCTTGCTGTACAGATGCAATCTGGTGACACAAAGGCACGTGAAACGCTTATCCGGTCGAACGTACGCTTTGCACTGGCTGAGGCTCGTAAGTATCAGGGGCTCGGGCTGGGATGGGATGATTTGTGTGCCGAAGCTGTTGCAGGCCTGATTAAGGCTGTGGATCATTTTGATCCTTCCCGCAATGCAAGGCTTATAACCTGTGCAGGGCAGTGGATCCGTAATGAGATCCTGCAGTCAGTGAATAAGAGCGGCTATACGCTGCGGCTGTCAAGTGAGGATTTCCGCAGCCTGGTGCGGGTAAAAAAAGTGATGGGTCGGAGTCTGAGCGGGGCTTGCGATGCACGGATTCATGCTGCCGCCGCACGCACGGGACTTACTGCTGAAAAGGTGTCGACGCTTTTAAAGCAGAGTACGCCCTGCGTAAGTCTGGATGCTCCTGCAGGATCCGGTAAGGACGGCGAAAATATTGCGAGTCTTATGAACATGCTTACGGATGACTCTGTGGTGTCGCCCGAGGATTCAGCGATCAATGCCTGCTTTAAGGATGCGTTCTACAAGACGCTGCGCAAGCTGCCTAAGGTTGAGCGGCGCGTATTTGTGCTGCATCACGGGCTTAACGGCAATGAAATTCATAACTTTTCTGCAATCGGCGCACAGTACGGCCATTCTAAGCAGTGGGCGTTCTTTAAAGCCCGGGCTGCCGAGCAGCAGCTTGCAAAAGAGCTTCGTGAGTGGATTGCGTAGTGCGGCCGGTAAAGTTTTACTGGGCACATCGAAAAAGCCGCGGAAGTGGGGTTTCCGATGTGTCCTTATTGTGAGAGCAGGAACCCGAAGCGCTCTGAAGCCGGTATGGAATCCGGCGCAAAGTAGTCGGGGTACTGCTTGATCATATCACCGATCTGGGTCTCCAGATTATGCAGGTGTGCTTTCAGCAGTATGCGGGCGGTATAGACGTCTTTTTGTGCGATTGCTTCTATAATACTATGATGCTGTGCAATGGTTGCCTGCGCTATGTCGGGCGTCCATATGGTAAGCAGTCGAACGCGGGCATAGTGGGTGCTCAGGTTTTCGATGGTTTCCCAGCTCAGCGGCTGCTTGCCGATGGTGAACAGCAGTTTGTGGAAGTCGTTGTCCAGGCTCATGTGCTCAGACTGGTTTGCTGTGGTGGCTATATTGTTTTTCTGCTTTTCTATAATAAGCATGAGCGCCTGATGGTCGGCTTCTGTAAAGTTCTGGATTGTATACTCTATGATGGCGCTTTCAAGGCCTTCGCGTACAAAACGCTCCTGCTTGACCCGGTACAGGTCGATTTTGGAGATGACGGTATCCTTCTGCGGATGCATTTCCACGAGCGCATCGCGCTGCAGACGGATAAATGCTTCGCGCACCGGTGTACGGCTTACCTGCAGCTTAGTGGCGATTTCCTGCGTACTGATGGCAGTACCGGGCTTGAGCTGCAGGTTTATGATGCTCGATTTGAGTGCGGTGTATACAGCGTTCTGCACGCTGCCGTCGTTTTGTTTTGTTGCCGAAGACATTTTAGCCATTTTATAGAATCTGTGTATGAAATGCAATACAAACACATGACGGTGTATGCACTGGCGGTACATGCACCGCATGTGTTTGCTTGCTGGAGGAGTTACATTCCGAACACAAGGTTCGGCAGCCACATGAACAGCTGCGGCAGGAATATCAGTACGGCGATCTCTGCAAGTACGGCCAGGAGGAAAGGTGCGGCCTCTTTTGTATATTCGTCGATCGGGCACTGGAGGATTGCGCATGAGCTGTACATGGCGGTTCCAACGGGAGGTGTCATACCGCCCAGCGTAACGGTCGTCATAAAGATGATGCCGAAGTGGACGGGATCCACGCCCATATTCTTTACGATCGGAAGGAATATGGGGGTCAGCAGCAGGGTATTTACTGTGCCTTCCATAAAGGTTCCTGCAATGAATACAAAAACCACTATGATGAACATGACGATATATTTATTGCTGCTGAGACCGGTTATAAAGTGCGACATGGTCTGGGGCACTTTGTCATAGACAATGCCGTAGCCCAGAATGGCGCTTGTCATGATGATGAACAGGATGACGCCGTTGTCGCCGAGCGTTGTTTTGGTAACGTTCCACAGGCCTTTCCATGTCAGTTCTTTGTAGACATATTTGCCGATGATGAATGCATAGACTACAGCGAATGCGCCCGCCTCACTTGCGGTGAAGATACCCAAACGGATGCCGCCGATCAGAATGAGCGGGAAAAGCAGCGCCCAGATGCTGTCCTTGAATGCCTTCCATACATCTTTGAGGGTGGGCGGACATTCGTTTTCTACCGGATAGTTACGGGTTTTGGCGATTTTCCATGAAGTGAACATAAGAATGGCGCACATGAACATGCCGGGAATAATACCTGCAAGGAAAAGTTTGCCGATGGAAACTTCTCCGGTTACGCCGTACAGAATGAGGCCGACTCCCGGCGGAATGGTCGCGGTGATCAGCGAGGTGATTGAGTTGACGGCACAGGCATAGCCTTTGGTATAGCCGCGCTTCAGCATGGCCGGGCCAAGAATACGTGTTTCCATGGCGGCGTCGGCGCAGGCTGAACCTGAGATACCGCCCATGAGCGTGGAAAGTACGCAGGATACAAGGGCAAGACCGCCGGCCAGGTGTCCCGTGAGCACGTTGGCGAATTTAACAAGCCGTTTGGTAATGCCGGTTTCGTTCATAAGGTTTCCGGCAAGGATAAAGAATGGAACCGCCAGCAGCGGGAAACTTTGCGTGCTGGCCACCATTTTCTGAATAGGAATGATCCATGATATGCCGTGCGTTACAACAAAGAACGCAAGGCTTGAAATGCCGATGGTGAATGCCAGAGGAACTCCGAGCAGCATCAGGACTATAAACAGTATTGCAACAATTCCCATTAGTTTCCTCCCGAAGTGGTTTCAGCGGACACGGCACTGTCAGCAGTACTGTCCTTTTTTTGGAACAGTGCGATGAACTGCTCCAGAATAGACAGCAGCATGCAGATTGAAAGTGCTGGAACTGCCGCCGTGGCATATGAATAGCTTATGCGAAGCGTCTGATATTTTCTTAAATAATTCATTTTGCACAGATGCGCTCCCCAGAAGAAGATAAAGATAATGAATGCCGCGCAAAGTATATAGGAAAATACTACAAGTATTTTCTGCACCGGCTTGGGAAAGCGCTCAGAAAGCAGCGTCACACCCATGTGCGCTTTGTTTTTTAAGGCTATGTCAGCACCGATCATGCTGATCCAGATAAAAAGCAGCTGTGAAGCGTCAACGCTCCACACGAGCGGATGCTTGAACACCCGCAGAACGGCAGAAAGAAATACCAGTACTACGATCGTTATGAGCATGACCGTACCGATTGCATATTCTGCCTTTTTTATCAATGCATTCAGTTTTTTCATTTAATATGACTCCGTGCTTCATTAGGCAACCTGAGGTTACGGGCAGGCCGGACGACAGGAGTCCGGCCTTTTTTTGTTCTATTAGATAGATTTGAGTGCAGGTTTTGTCAGCCTGTCTGTGTATTACTGACCTACTGCCTTGTCTATCTGCTTTTTGATTTCGGTCCAGCCCATCTTTTCATAGACGGCGGCTGTAGCTTCAATGAAGGGCTTTTTATCTACGTCCACAAAGATAAGGCCTTTCTTTGCCATGTCGGCGTTGAATTCTTTTTCCTTCTGGAGTGTAAGCTCGGTGGCGTAGTCACCTGCTTTTACAGAGTCTGCGATAAGAATCTTTTTGTATTCATCGGGCAGTGTCTGGAACCATTTTTCGCTGATAACAAGTCCGGTGTACAGCAGGAAGTGCTCGGTCTTTGCCAGATACTTGGTTACTTCAAACAGTGATGAACCGTATACGGCGGTGGTCTGTGCTTCTACGCTGTCGATAACCTTGCTCTGGAGTCCGCTGTATGCTTCGCTCCACGGCAGTGATGTAGGAGTTGTTCCGAGTGCTTTCATGCTTTCCTGTGCTACGGTGCTACCCATGGTGCGTACGCGCAGGCCTTTCAGGTCCTCAATCTTTTCTACCTTTTTGTTGGTCAAGAAGTTACGTGCACCCTGGTACCAGTTGCAGCCGAGGTCGCGCAGACCGTGGGTGGCCAGCTCGCTGTCCCATTTTTTGAACATGTCCGTCTCGATGAACTTACGTGCGTTCTTAACGCTGTTGAAAACATAAGGACCGGCATAGATTGCCATGTCAGGTACGTAGTCGGCCAGCATACCGGTGTCGATGATGACGCCTACGTTTGCGCCGCTTTTTGCCTGTTCAAGTACATCGGCGGTGTCGCCGAGCAGACTTGACGGGTAGACCGTTATCTGTACGTTGCCGTTGGTGTCTTTAAGAACATCCTCGGCGAGTTTGTTCAGACCGACGGAGATTGGATCTGTATCCGTCAATACAGTGCTCAGGTTGAGTCTGTAGGTTTCCTGCTTTTCCGCACCCTTTGTATCCTTTGATCCGCCTGCAAACAGAGCCGCAGCCATGCAGATTGCCGCAGCTGTCAATACACTTTTTTTCATATGTACCTCCTTACTCATGACATAAAAGTGATTCATGCCGCAGCACTAAAAGGTGTTACTGGCATGTCAGTTAGAGTGTACCACGAAATTCTGTGCTGTCAAGCAAATTCTGTAATTTTTTTATATTTTTTGTTATTTGTCTGTAACTTGTGTATATATAATGAAATAAGTGTTAAAAATATGCGATATACTCTTTGTTCAGTGTGTATGAATTTGCAGCGTTTTTACAGATTTTTTTCTTGACAACTGTATAAACTCTAACTAATATGTTAGTGTATGTCTGCTTGATCTCCAGCATGTGCAGGATGCAGTGCAGGGAAACGTGCGTTTTTACATATATGACGCGCTCATACAGTATAAAAAAGATACGGAGGACAGAGTCTTATGAAAATGACTATGCGATGGTACGGTAGTAAATATGATACCGTTACTTTGAACCAGATACGGCAGGTGTGCTATGTAAAGGGTGTGATTTCAATGCTGTATGACAAGCTTCCGGGACAGGTCTGGGAATATGATGAGATCAAAGCTTTAAAAGAAGAGATAGAAAAAGAGGATCTGACGCTGGACGGTATTGAAAGCGTGAATGTGAGCGATGCCATAAAGACGGGCAGCGCCGAGCGCGACAAAGATATTGATGCCTATATCAAGAGCCTTGAGAATCTTGGAAAAAATGACGTGCATATGGTGTGCTATAACTTTATGCCTGTGTTTGACTGGACGCGTACCGAGCTTGCACGCCGCCGTCCCGATGGTTCGACGGTGCTGGCATACAGCCAGAAGGCGATTGATAAGATTGATCCGGCCAAGATGTTTGACTCGATCTCCGGCGATATGAACGGCGCCGTTATGCCGGGCTGGGAACCGGAGCGCATGGCGAAGATTAAAGATCTGTTCGCATTGTACAAGGATATCGGCGAGGAGCAGCTGTTCGCAAACCTTAAATACTTCCTTGAAGCCATCATGCCTGTGTGCGACAAGTATAACATCAATATGGCCATTCATCCTGATGATCCTGCATGGAGCGTTTTCGGGCTGCCGAGAATCATCACGAGCCTGCCGAACCTGCAGCGTATGATGAGCATGGTGGATAATCCGCATAACGGTGTTACGCTGTGCTCCGGCTCTTACGGAACCAATCCGGCCAATGATCTGCCCGCCACCATCCGTGCGCTTAAAGGCAGAATTCACTTTGCGCATGTGCGCAACCTTAAGTTCAATGACGGCAAAAAGGACTTTGAGGAAGCAACGCATCTGAGCAGTGACGGTTCATTCGATATGTATGAAATCGTCAAGGCGCTGTATGAGATCGGCTTTGAAGGCCCCATCCGTCCAGATCACGGACGTATGCTGTGGGGGGAGAAGGCTATGCCCGGCTATGGTCTGTACGACCGCGCGCTCGGAGCTGCATATATCTGCGGTCTGTGGGAAGCGGTTGAAAAGAACAGCAAGCGGTCTTAATATTGCAGCAGGCTGCGGAGGACGCAGTCCCGGGGCTGTGTCCTGCATATTTGTAACAATTCGTTCGGGGGAACTGATATGGAATTATCATTACAAGGCATTGCGAATAAAAAGGAGTGGCAGGACAAGGGCTTTGCCCTGCCGTCATATGATATCAAGGCTGTTGCAGAGCGTACCAGAAAGAATCCTGTGTGGGTTCATTTTGGGGTAGGAAATATTTTCCGCATCTTTATCGGCGGACTGGCCGATACGCTGCTGAATACGGGCGCAGCGGATAAAGGCATAACCTGTGTGGAAAGCTTTGATTTTGATATTGTGGATAAGATTTATGACGCGTATGACAATCTGGTGCTGGGCGTGACGCTTAAGGCTGACGGCTCCACGGAAAAACGGATTATCGGATCTTTGACGGAGGCCGTTAAGGCAAGATCATCCGTCGCTGAGGACTGGAACCGTCTGAAGGCGATTTTTGCAGATCCGGGACTTCAGATGGTGTCATTTACTATTACGGAAAAAGGTTATGCCCTGAAAGGCGCGGACGGTACTTATTTTCCGTTTATCGCCGCTGATATAGAAAAAGGGCCGGAAGCTCCGGTGTCTGCCATGGCGGTGGTGTGCGCGCTGCTGTTCCACCGGTATAAGAGCGGAAAGATGCCGATTGCCGTGGTAAGCATGGACAACTGCTCCCATAATGGCGAAAAGCTTAAGGCTGCGGTTACGGCCATGGCGGCGGAATGGGAGGCTAAGGGATTTGTAGACAGCGGCTTTACCGCCTATCTGAATGATGAGTCCGTGGTGTCGTTCCCGTGGTCTATGATCGATAAGATTACCCCGCGGCCTGCGGATTCTGTGTGCGCGGAGCTTAAAAAGCTGGGTGTGGAGCATATTGAGCCGGTTATTACGTCCAAAAAGACATATATTGCACCGTTCGTGAATGCGGAAGGACCTCAGTATCTGGTTGTGGAGGATCGGTTCCCCAACGGCCGGCCGGCGCTGGAAAAGGCGGGCGTGTATTTTACTGACCGCGATACAGTGAACAAGGTTGAGCGCATGAAGGTGACTACGTGTCTGAATCCGCTGCACACCGCGCTTGCCGTGTACGGCTGCGTGCTCGGATATACGCTTATTGCCGATGAGATGCGTGATCCCGAGCTGAACAAGCTGGTGCATCAGATAGGACCGGTGGAGGGTATGCCGGTGGTCACCGATCCCGGTATCCTGTCTCCCCAGAAGTTCGTTGATGAGGTTATCAATGTGCGTATTCCCAATCCGTTTATGCCCGATACCCCGCAGCGCATCGCCACTGATACCTCCCAGAAAGTAGGCATCCGGTATGGCGAGACGATTAAGTCCTATGTTGAAAAATACGGTGATGCGAAAAAACTGAAGGCCATTCCGCTTGCCATTGCGGGCTGGTGCCGCTATCTGCTCGGTGTTGATGACTCCGGTAATCCGTTTGAACTTTCTCCTGATCCTATGTTGCAGACGCTGCGGCCGGTTTTGGAAGGGGTTACGGTAGGTAAGCCGGAAAGCTACACGGGGCAGCTTGCATCCATTCTTTCGAATGCAAATATATTCGGAATTGACCTGTACAAAGCAGGCATCGGAGAAGAGATAGAAGGTATGTTCCGCGAGCTGATCGCCGGAAAGGGTGCTGTACGCGCAGTGCTTAAAAAGTACATGGCGTAGTACCTGCATGCCGGACGAACCGCCGCAGCGGAGCTGCAATGATTCGTCCGGCTGTGCGCCTGTATCGGACGTCAGTGCTGCGCGGGCAGCTGAACGGCTGTTGTACCTGTCTGTTTGACAATCAGAAGGTTGTGGCATATGATGGCGTTCGGAATCTATGAAATTAAAAAATCTGTTTAATCCTGAGAATCGTTTCTGGTCTTTTATTGACAAGCTGGTGGATGTATGCGTGCTTGCGGTGTGCTGGATTGTGGCATCGCTGCCTGTGGTTACCTGCGGGGCGGCTACGGTTGCGGCGCTTTCGTTCATGCTCCGACAGGTGGACGATACCGAGTCATACGCGGTGCGTACTTTCAGGAAGGTGTTTGTAAGCCGTTTTAAAAAAGCGACGTTTTTGTGGCTCTG
The DNA here is from genome assembly GCA_902783245.1 of uncultured Spirochaetaceae bacterium. Lineage (GTDB taxonomy): Bacteria > Spirochaetota > Spirochaetia > Treponematales > Treponemataceae > Treponema_D. The sequence continues at coordinate 14,867 of CACZQF010000072.1, forward strand.
TTTTGCCAGCGGCATGCTGCTGTTCGGCGCGGACTTTTATGCGCTGCTGTTCTTCCGGTTTCCGAAAGGAGTACATGTCGTTGCGTTCGCGCTGACGCTATGCTGTTTTTTTGTGTTTGCCATCTCATTTTTATATGCGTTTGCACTTTTGGCGTGCTTTGATACCGGTGGTCTGCGTGCGGTGAAGGACGGTATGGTCATGGCATTCCAGCATCCTGTCGCCACGGTGGAGATGCTGCTTGTTTTTGCGGTTGCCGCGGGACTTTCGTATCTGCGGCCGCTGCTGTCTCCGTTTTTCTTTGCATATGCGTTGTTTGCCTGCGCGTATGTGTTCAGGCATGTTTTTGCCGCCTATGCGGACATGTAGGCGCCGGCGGGGCTGCTAGAGTTTTGTTCTTCGTGGTAATCCAGTAGTGAGACGCTGAATCAGCCGAGCCTTAAATTCCAAATGTGTCATGGTGACTGCTCCTGATTCCTTGCGCTCAAGCTTTGCCTGCAGCAGCGAGAATGCGCTCTGTCCCCTGAGGTTTATATACTGATCTATGGTGGTGAGCGACACGCCGTTGAACTGCGACGGATAGATGTTATCAAAGCCGCAGACGCTGTAGTCGTCGGGAATGCGGTAACCTTCCCTGAGAATTTCATCAATCACGCCGTAGGCAACCATGTCGTTGTTCGCCACCATGGCGGTGATGTTCTTTTTTGTTCTGATGCACTTTTCAGCCAGCTCCATACCAACCTGATGCTCCATTTCTACGGTGGACAGCTCATACAGCGGGTCTATGTCATTTGAAAGAAGCGCGACGCTGCCTTGGGGACAGAGCTCTTTGTAGCTTTTACAGAGCCCGTCATAGCGCAGTACCCGCGTACTGTGATGCTTGTTGAATGAAGTTGAGACATAGCAGATGTGCGTGTGTCCCAGAGAAATCAGGTGCTTTCCGATCTGATATCCGGCGTCATAATTGTCTACTTCGACGGTGTCCAGATGCAGGCTGCTTAGTTTATCTCCGACTGTTATGACGGGCATCCGCTGTGAAAGCTGCTCCACTAGATCCGCCTGCTGCGGAATCATGGAAAAAATCATTCCTCGTACGATAGGATTACCGGCAAATGCAAGCACCTTTTTTTCCCGCTCAATGTCCCAGTAGGTGTTGTATGTACAGGTGTTGTATCCGTTTTTTTCCGCTGTAAATTCAATGCCCTGCATGAGCGCGGCGTAATAGGGGTTGATGACGTTCGGACAGACGATGATGATGAGTCCGTCCCTGCCGTTGTCGGCATGCTTTGCAACGTAGCCGATTTTCCGGGCCTCCGCATGCACCGCTTCTATGGTTTCCTGAGGAAATCGTTCCAGCCGTTTTCCCGAAAGTATCATGGATACGGCTGCCGTTGAGAGGCTCAGCGTGTTTGCGATGTCGCGAAGTGTTGGTTTTTGTGCCATATAAGTTTACCAAAGTTTACCTCATTTTCTACATAAAAGCAATAAAAAATTTGACAAAACAGCTATGTAGACGTATCATTTTAGAGAAAAATACATAAAATATGGTTAAAGCGTGGTTAAATTTTGGTTAATAAATAACCAGAAGATAGCCGGAAAATTAAGGAGGAACCATGAAAAAGTTTTTTAGTAAGAGCGGACTGCTCTGCGCTGCGGGGCTTTTGGCAGGAAGTCTGCTGTCTGCTGCCCCTAAGTCTGTACCCGCTAAATACGCCGTCAATGCTCCTATTGAGATTGTATGGTGGCATGCGTTGGAAAATCAGTATGCCGATCTGGTGAATGAAGTGGTGGATAACTTCAACAAAAGTCAGGATAAGATAACGGTTAAGGCGGAATACATCGGTAACTATGCTGCGGTAAACCAGGCGCTCGTTGCCGCTCAGGCTGCTGGAAGCGGACTGCCGGCTGTTGTTGTCGCTAATACGCCGTATGTGGCGCAGTATGGTGCCAGCGGTCTGTGTGAAGATCTTACTCCGTATATCAAAGCAACCGGATTTGATCTGAATGACTTTGGCGAAGGTATGATAAAGGCATCCTCATACAATAAAAAACAGGTTTCGCTGCCGTTCTTAATTTCTACGCAGGTTATGTACTACAACAAGGATATGGCAAAAAAGAAGGGCGTGGAGATTCCGTCACAGTTCAAGGATATGGATCAGTTCCTGTCAAAAGTGTCAGAGGTAAGCGGCGGCAATACTAAAGTGTGGGGCACCATTATTCCTGGATGGGACCAGTGGTACTTTGAGACCTTCTTCCTGAATAACGGCGTCAACATTGTAAACAAGAATGGTACTTCTACCGACCTGGGCGGCAAGGCTTCTGTTGCTACCACCAAGGCTATCGGAGACTGGATTAAAAAAGGATATGCATACTTTGCAGTGGGCAAGGATGCTTCTTCTCAGATGCGCCAGAATTTTATTGACGGCAATGCATTCTCTGTAATCCACACCAGCAGCTTGTACAATACGTATGTGCAGAAATGCAAGAACTTTGAGGTTGGTATGGCATGGCTTCCTGCTGCAAAAACCCGCAAGCAGGAGATCGGCGGCTGCGTTCTGCTGATTCCGTCAAAGAACAGCCAGGCTGTAAAGAATGCCGCATGGCAGTTCCTGTCATATCTGTGCAGCAAAGACATCAACATGAAGTGGGCGGAAGGTACCGGATATATGCCTACCAGAAAGTCAGTGCTTAACACTGCGGAAGGCAAAGATTTCCTGCAGCGCAAGCCTGCATTCAAGTGCATCTTTGACAATCTGGATAATATTTATCCGCGTATCCAGAACAAGAACTGGAACCAGCTTGCCAGCATCTGGATGAATTATCTTTCTGAGTTCTACAACAATAACGTCAACATTGATAAAAACATCAAGCAGATGGCAATGGAGATTGATGAGGTTCTGGAGGACTGATCCGGAACTGCGCTGAACCGGGGGCGGCTGCGCCGCCCCTTTGCGCTGTTTATTAGGAATAATTTATATGAAAATGTTTGCTGTAAAACCGCGGACATTGGATCAGATGCAGGATTTCCTTTGTACCCTGCCTGCGCTGCTGCTGATTCTTTTGTTCACGTATTATCCGATTCTTAAGCTGATTCAGATCAGTTTTACCAACTGGAATCTGCTGAATGATAATTATGAATATGTAGGATTTAAAAACTGGAAATGGCTTTTTACCGGTTCCGGAACAAAGTATCTTCTTAACTCCCTGCGTGTGACCTTTGTTTTTTCCGCAGGTTCCTTATTCATTACGATTTTTGGAGGGCTTGTACTTGCCCTTATTTTTAATACGGCGACACGCGGCTTTTCTGCCATGCGGGCGATTGTCTTTATGCCAAAGTATATTGCCATGAGCTCGGCCGCCGTTATATTTCTGTGGATTCTTGATACGAATAACGGTGTATTGAATTATTTTATTACCCGGATGGGAGCGCCGAGAGTCGACTGGCTCGGGAACAAGCATACCGCCATGATAGCGGTTCTGTTCCTGACCGGCTGGCGTGACATCGGCTACGGCATGATGATCTACCTGGCCGCCATAAAGAGCATCCCTGCTGATTATTATGAGGCTGCCTCGCTGGACGGCGCCACATACTGGCAGCAGCTGTTCGGCATTACGCTGCCTATGCTGGGACCGACCACGCTGTTTCTGTTCGTGACGCAGTTCATTGCCTCCATGAAGGTGTTTCAGAGTATCGATATCCTTACCGGCGGCGGTCCGTACCGCTCTACGGAAGTGTTCGTGTTCAAAATCTATCAGTATGCCATGGAAGATTTCCGTATGGACCGGGCATCGGTTATGGCGCTGGCATTTTTTGTGCTGCTGCTGATCATTACGGTCTCAACGATGAAATTCTCTGACCGTAAAATCAATTACGACATGTAAGGAGCCGGTCATATGGGAACTATATCACAGACAGAGCTGAACCGCCGTGCGCTTATGCGCAAGCGGTATACTGCTATATTCCAGGTGCTGCTGGGCATACTTGTTACTGTCGTTGCATTCTACCCGGTATACTGGATGCTTATTTCTTCGGTTAAGAGTCAGGATGAAATCCTGCTGCTCAAGCCGACTTTCTGGCCGAAAGAATTTCATTTTGAAAATTATACAAACGTACTGCAGAAGGTGAATTTTGCAAAATACTATGCGAATACAATCATTATGACGGCAGGTATCCTTATCTGCCAGATTGTTACAGGTATGTTTGCGGCGTACGGCTTTTCAAAAGGAAAGTTCAAGTATAAGAATACGCTGTTCTATCTGGTGCTGGGCGCGCTGATGATTCCGATTCAGGTTACGTTCATTCCGCTGTACATCATGTTTGCCCATTGGCATCTGACAGACACTTATATCGGCCTGATTCTGCCGGAGGCGGTGAGTCCTTACTACATATTCATGCTGCGGCAGACGTTTATGTCCATCGACAACGGATATATCGATGCGGCGAAAATAGACGGCTTGGGTAAAGTGGGTATTATTACGCGGATTCTGGGTCCGATGTGCCGCTCCACGCTCTTTACCGTAACGCTGGTTACGTTTACGAACGGATGGAACAGCTACTTCTGGCCGAAGATTATATCCAAGGACGAGGCGCACCGTGTGCTTACCATTGGACTTGCAAAGCTGCGTGATACGTTTGCGGGACAGGGAACGATGAATAACCATGAGATTATGGCTGGCGCTGTGCTGGCGATACTGCCGGTGATTATCCTGTTCTTTGTGTTCCAGAAATACATGCTGACCGGCTACAGTAAGGCCGCAATGAAATAGCGGCTGACGGCAGACAGCGTGGCCTGCCGTATGGCTTATTATCAGGAGGATGTTATGAAAATATATGCACATAGGGGATACAGCGGCTGCTATCCTGAGAATACAATGCTTGCATACCGTCAGGCGGTGACGGCAGGCTGCGACGGAATAGAACTTGACGTGCAGCTGGCAAAAGACGGTACGGTAGTCATTTACCATGATGAAAAAGTGGAGCGTACTACGGACGGCGTGGGTAATATCCGCGACTATACGTATGATGAACTGCGGAAATTCGATGCGGCAAAGCAGTGGAACGGCAAGTTCAAAAAAGAAGAGATTCCTTCTTTTGAAGAATACTGCGAGTGGGCTTCATCACTGCCGATTGAGACGAACATTGAGCTGAAAACCGGGCTTGTGTACTATCCTGAAATTGAGCAGAAGACGATTGATCTTATCGTAAAATACGGTCTGGAAAAGAAAGTGATGTTCTCTTCGTTCAACCACTGTTCGCTGCGCAAGGCAAAGGAAATTGCGCCGTCCATTCCGTGCGGCGCTTTGGTAGGGGAGCGGGGCCTGGTGTATGCCGGATACTACTGCGCTCAGAACGGATTTGAATTCTATCACCCGAGCTATAAAACGCTGGATGATGCGTCCGTAAAGGAGCTTGCTGACAAAGGTGTCGGAATAAATGCGTGGACTATAGACGGTATGGCGGAGCTTGAGAAGCTCACCGCATGGAAGGTTGCGGGCGTTATAACGGACTATCCTTCTGTATGCCGTTTGTATCTGAGCGGGCTGAAAGAATAATGCGTAGCATGCGTTTTTTAACTTTCCGGTTGTACGCGGCATTGTTCGCTGTGCTGGTCTGCCTTACATCAGCCGGCACGGCGGCAGCTGAAACAACCGCTGTACCGGCTGACGGTGTACTGTCGGTGTATTTTATTGATCTGGATGTTCCCAAGGACAGCAAGGATAAAAGCGGTGACAGTACGCTGGTGATTTCGCCGGACAAAAAGGTGATGCTTATTGACTGCGGGCATCCTGCTGCTGCAAAAGATGTGGTGAAGGCGCTGCGCGCAGCAGGGGTCACCGCAATCGATGTTTTTGTGAATTCGCATCCGCATATCGATCATATCGGCGGATTCCCTGAGATTGCCGCCGCTTTTAAGATCGGCACGGTATACCGCTCGCGGCTTGAGTACGATACCAGGTATACCAGGGCATTTACTGAGACGGTGGAAAAAAAGAAAATCCCGGTGAAGTATCTGTCCGAAGGTGATTCTCTTACGTTGGGAAACGATGTGACAGTACGCGTGTTCGGACCGCAGAAAGATATTGCATATCCTGATGGCTATCCTGCCAACGCTACGCAGTTTATCAACGATAATTCTGTTTCCATGCAGCTGCGGTACGGACAGTCTACCGTTCTGCTGTGCGGTGATTTATACCGCAGCGGTGAAAAAACGGTGCTCGACGGTCATGAGCAGGAGCTGAAAAGTCTTGTGGCAAAAGCGAATCATCATGGAAACGATACCAGCAGTCAGAAGCGGTGGATACGGGCTGTGCAGCCGCAGGTGGTGGTCGCCATGAATGATATTCTGGGCAGCCTTGATGTGGTGGATAATTATATTAAGCGCGGCGCCGTTTTTTATCATACACTGTACAACGGTACGGTAAAAATTACGCTTGATCGGGCAGGACAGGTTTCTGTGTTTCCTGAAAAAGAAAGCTGGATAGAAAAGCGGAAGCCTGAGTAAAAACAGGTGCTGTGATCGGCCGCGGTCCGGTATCCCGGGCCTGCGGTTATTTCAGGGGTTCTATAAGCTCTATCTCTACGCCGTTGGGGTCGAGCAGCAGTCCGCTGTATACGCCGCAGGCTTGGTCCTCATGTACCGGTATATGGAATGTATAGCCTGCTTCTGTAATACGCCGTTCCCAGTCGAAAATGCCTGATACGCAGAGTGCACAGTGGCGGTATGCGCCCCGGTCATTGAGCTTTCCCTGCCGGTCGTCAACTTTGTACAGGTATTCGTTGAGCTCTATGCGCTGGCCGCCCGGCAGCCTGAAGTAGCGCAGCAGGTGATCGCCGCAGTCCACATCTTCTTCCCGGGCAAGTCCAAGAACATCCTGATAGAATGACAGTGAGCGATCTCTGTCCTTTACAACGATCTGTATATGGTCAATTCCGTTGATATGCATTGATTCCTCCGAAATATACGGTATGCAGCAGACGGTACCGTCCTGTCAGGTGTTTTCCTGCTTTGTGCCCTGTACGACCGTAATGATGCCGAGCCGCGCTTTTTCCAGATGATGCAGCATGGAACGCGATGCATCCTCCTTGTTGTGCGCGCTGATGGCGTCAAGCACGGCCTTATGCTCCTGCACTGTATTGTCGGAGTTTTCTTTTGCGGAGATGGACATAACTCGATACTGCTGCAGCTCTTTTGCCATAAGGTCGCTTATCTTTTTAAGCAGCGCGTTGTGGCTCATCTTAAATATCTGCGCATGAAACTGCTCGTCAAGCGACACCAGTCGTGGAATATCCCCGTTCGTGTTTGCCTGGATGAACTGCTCGTGCACTGCGGACAGCTGACTTATCTCATCCTGAGACGCACGCTCGCAGGCAAGCTCCGCTGCCAGCGGATTGATGGCGGCGCGCACTTCCATATAGTCTTCAAGCGTGGGCGCGGTTGAAATGAACCATTGCCGTATGCTTTCAGACACATCGTTCGGGCTTGCGCTGTGCACAAAAGCGCCTTTGCCCGGCCTGAGCTCCACGTAGCCTTCTGCCTGCAGCTGATACAGCGCTTCTCGTACGGAGGAGCGGCTGACATTCATCATCCTGCACAGCGAAAGCTCCGCAGGCAGTTTCTGCCCGGCGGAAAAATGGCCGGTCTCGATATCCTCTTTTATGGCGTCTACAATCTGCTGTGTTACAGATACTCGTGTTATAGCTTTCATATTGTCTGACAACAGACTATTAGACATTTTGCGATTTGTCAACGAAAATATTTTAGCATGACGTAAAAAACTGTTTTTATACTGCCTGCCTTTAGCACAGTTATTTTTGTTGACAGGCTGTAAAAGTGTGGTATACTCTTGTGATGTAAGATTGTCTGACAAAATGACAATGAACATATGCTGCTTGTCAGATAAAATCTAAGGGGGAAATCAATGAAGAAAGTCATGACAGGAATGATGGCTTTGATGGCTGCCGGAGCAATGCTTTTTGCCGGCGGAGCAAAAGAAAAAGGCGGAACCAAAGAAAAAGAAAAAGTAGTAAAATTCCGTTACTGGGCTGACAACACGCAGTATTCACAGCTGATGCAGGATATCATTAAAAAGTTTAATGCTGAAAACGGCAAAGGTATCGTGGTTGTGGGTGAAGAAACGCCGTGGGACGGCGGTGCGTTTGCCGAGGATCTGTTCAATGCCGCCATGGGCGGCGGAGATATTGACTGCGCTACATGGAAGCTTACATCCACACCTTTGTTCGTCAATAACGACCTGCTGGCAGACCTGACACCCTATATCAACAACTGGTCAAAGAAAGATGATATTGATGCGAACATCTATAACGTCATGAAGCAGGCCGGCGGCTCTGACAAGATCTATGTCATGCCGTGGAATATTCAGGTTCTGTATATGTATTACCGCCCCTCATACTTTGCGAAAGCAGGCATTTCTGTGCCTAAGACCTATGAGGAATTCCTTGAGGCGGTTAAGAAATGTACGATGGATACTGACGGCGACGGCAAAACCGATGTATATGGCTTCGGCATGAGAGGCGGCAAAGGCGGACAGGAACCGTGGGGCAGCTTTATCCATGCATACGGCGGATCATTCGCCAAGCTTGATTCACCTGAGGCAATCAAAGGCATGAAGGATTTCATTGATATTTACAAGAAGGGATATGCTCCGCCGACCGCTCCGAGCGACGGTTTTGCTGAAATTATCGCCAACTTTAAATCTGGTCTGACTGCTATGACCGTACACCACACAGGTTCTGCCGCAGGTATGGTAGAAATCTTTGGTGATGATGTTTCCGCATTCCCCTTCCCGGCGGGCAAAGGCCGCTGGACAAGCATGGGCGACACTGAGACTGCGATCTTCAAGTCATGCAAGAATCCTGATGCTGCTTTTGAATGGATTGCATACCTTGCAGCCGGCGAAGGCCAGAAGTTGTGGTGCGAAGGAACTGGCAATATCCCTGTAAGCAAAACAGTTGGTAAGGGTGCCTATTTCCAGAACAACCGCTTTATGAAAGCTTCGCTTGACGGTCAGGGATTCGCAGGTATTCTGCCGATCCGTGATACGACGACAGAGTTCAATTCAACGCTGTGGCCCAACACGGTGGCACAGGCGCTGCTTGGAAAAATCTCTGCGGAAGACTGCATGAAGACATTGCAGAATGGTTTGTACCGCTAATTTATAATCAGTCCGGCATGAACCTGCCGCATGCGGTGGTTTCATGCCGGCGAACGGCGGTGTACATACGTGTACCCTCCGAATACAGCAGGGTACCGCAAAAAACGCGGTGCTCTGAACAGAGAATGTGTATATGAAGTTTCTGGAAACAAAAAATAAATATGCTCCGTATGCATTGGTTGCCCCGGCGGTCTGCATTGTACTGCTTGTAGTATTTATACCGGTCATCAACGCAATGCTCATGAGTTTTCAAAACTATGACCTTCGGCGCCCTAAAGAAATAGGCTTTGTCGGCCTGATCAATTATATCAATATGTGCAGGGATCCCCTGTTCTGGAATGCGCTGCTCAGAACCGTCCTGTGGGTAGGATTCGGCGTAGGATTCCAGTTCCTTTTCGGATTCTGCCTTGCGCTGCTGCTGAACCAGTATTTTGTTGGCCGCGGAGTAGTGCGCTCCGTGAGCATGGTACCGTGGGTTACTCCGGGCGTGCTTATCGGTCTGATGTGGCGATGGATCTTTGACGGCAACTTCGGTGTGCTCAATGATCTTCTGCTCAAACTTCATCTCATCAATGACAAGATCGCTTTTTTGTCTCAGACGTCCACGGCTTTTCCGTGCGTTATTGTGACAATAGTATGGCAGGGCATTCCGTTTTTTGCCCTGATGATTCTGGCGGGACTTCAGCAGGTTCCTCATGAGTTGTATGAGGCTGCTGAGATGGACGGCGCTGGAAAGCTTACGCAGCTGTTTTCTGTCACCATTCCTACTATCAGAAATACGCTGGGCGTGACGCTTCTGCTGCGCATAATCTGGGTTGCAAACTCAGTTGACGTTATCTTTAATATGACGGAAGGTGGGCCTGCCTATTCAACGCAGACCCTGAGTGTATATATCTATAACAAAGGCAACGCTTTGAATTTGGGATACGCTTCCACCATGGCCATTACTCTGGCCGTGCTTTTGTCGATGGTTGCGGTTCCCTATGTTAAATCTACGTTCAAAGGGGGCAGATCATGATGATTGAATCAAAGTTCCCTGCAAAACGTTTCTTTACGCTGTTTTTGCCGCTGGCGGCACTGCTGGTGTTCATTCTGTTCCCGTTCTACTGGACGCTTATAACATCGCTCAAGCCTGAGGCGGAGCTGTACGGTGCTGTGACCTACTGGCCGAAAACGGTTATTTTCGATGCGTATGTAAAGCTGTTCACCACGACGGTCAATTTTCTGGCGGCAATGAAAAACAGTCTGATCGTCGCATCATTTACGACGATGGTTTCGCTGTGCGTGTCAACGCTGGCGGCATACGCATTTTCACGGTATATGTTCAAAGGCCGCAATCTGCTTATGAGCATGTTCCTGTGCAACAACATGTTCCCCACTGTGCTGCTGCTGATACCGCTGTATGCCATCATGCGCAAGCTGGGGTTGCTGCATACGCATCTGGCGCTGGTACTGTCGTACACTACGTTCACAATTCCGTTCTCCGTGTGGCTGCTGAACGGATTTCTGAGCGACCTGCCCACTTCATTGGAAGAGGCCGCGATGATCGACGGCTGCAACCGACGTCAGGCATTCCTGCTGGTGGTGCTGCCGATCCTTGCACCCTGTCTGGTTGCTACGGGCGTGTATATCTTTATGAACGCTTGGAACGAATACACATTCGCCATGCTCTTTACGAACGTGGCGACCCGTACGATTCCTGTGGCGCTCAAGAATCTGATCGGCCAGCTCGGCGTACAGTGGGATCTGCTGACTGCCGGCGGTATTGTCACCATTATTCCGGTGTGCATCATGTTCTTCTTCGCGCAGAAGCGTCTGGTGGCAGGCCTGACGGCCGGAGCGGTAAAAGGCTGATGTGAACCTCGAAAAAGCCACGAAAGTTGGTTTTTCGAGGTGCCCTGATGTTTCTGCGGAATCTGTTAGACCGGAGACTTGGAACAGATCAGAAACAGTGCAGAAATAATGAGAGTTTTCCGGCACCGTCGTTTGCGGTGGTTTCCGGGGTTCTTATAACGTAGAAAAGAAATCGCACCTCACGGTGCAAGGAAAGTACTATGAAAGATATTAAAATTACCGGGATCGATACGTATCTGATCGAAACCAAACAGAAGGGCACGTTCGCCGACTCCACCCGTAAGGTAGAGACGATCGGCTACGTGGTGGTGGATGTTAAGACTGATGCCGGAGTACACGGCATCGGCGTCACATACCATGAGGTGGGCGGCGAGGCGATCGCCACCTTTATATTGAAGTCGCTGGGTCCCAAACTGATCGGCCGCAATCCGTTCGAGACGGAAGGGCTGTATGACGAGCTGGTGGCATATATGCGCGGCGTGGGCCGCAAGGGCCTTGCGTTCTGTGCTCTGAGCGCGCTTGATGTTGCGCTGTGGGATATAAAGGGCAAAGTGGTGGATATGCCCATCTATAAGATGCTGGGCGGTACGCGCAATCAGGTGCCCTGCTATGCTACGGGCGGCTGGACGTCATATACCACGGAGCAGCTGATAGCCGAGGCAAAGACCATGGTAAATGCCGGGTTCAAAACCATCAAAATAAAGATCGGTGTGGACGGCGGTAAGAATCCCGATGAGGATGCGCGCCGCGTGCTTGCGGTGGCTGACGCTGTCGGTCCTGACGTGGGCATCATGCTTGACGCGAACAACGCGTTCTCTTCCGCCATAGCGCTCCGGCTTGCCTACAAGCTGCGCGACGCGAATATTACGTTCTTTGAGGAACCGGTATTTGCCGACGACCTTCCGGGACTTGCGCGCTTCCGCGCGGCAGGAATCCTGCCCTGTGCCTCCGGCGAGCACGAATATACCAGATACGGTGCCCGGGACCTGATCGCAAACGGCTGCATAGACTATCTGCAGTCTGACATCACGCGCTGCGGCGGTTTTACCGAAGGCCGCAAGATGATCGCATTTGCGCAGGCGTACAATATTCCCTACGCACCCCACGGATTTGACGTGATTCACTGCCATATCGTGGCCGCCTATTCCAACGGCGCATATCTTGAAAGCCTGTTCATGTTCAACGAGCTCATAGAGCGTACGTTCGTGGATGCTCCTGTACCGCATAACGGAATCATGACGATTTCTGACAAGCCCGGTCTCGGACTTGAGCTTAACTATAAAGAGCTGACGGCATTCGGCAGCCTGTAAGGAGACAAAGCATGGCTAAAGATCCATTGTTTGACGTATCTGATAAAATCGTGATTGTTACCGGCGGCCTCGGACAGATCGGCGCGGAGCTTGTCAAAGAATTCTACCGTCGCGACTCAAAGGTTGCCGTGGTTTCCCGTTCCGTTTCACCTGAACGTGTGGAAAAAGTACTTGGCGCGGAGCTTGCGAACAGCGGGCGGATTTTTGCCCGGGCCGTTGATATTCAGAACAAGCATGATATCAACGCGTTCCTGGATGAGCTTGAGAAAAAGTGGGGCACCCCTGATGTGCTGGTGAACAACGCGGGGCTTGATACCCAGCCGAGCGCGCCGCCGGAAGTATCCGGCCCGTTCGAGGAATTCCCTGAGGAAGTGTTCCGTGAGGTTGTGAACGTCAATCTGGTGGGCACCTTCCTCATGACGCAGGCCGTGGGCCGCCGCATGGTGAACGCCGGCAAGGGCGGTTCCATCATCAACATCGGCTCCATCTACGGTATGGTCAGTCCCGTACAGGATATCTACGCCTACAAAAAAGAAAAGACTGGCGTCGCTTTTATAAAGCCCGTTGCCTATTCCGCTGCCAAAAGCGGTGTGTACAACCTGACGCGGTACTGCGCCACCTACTGGGGTAAAAAAGGTATCCGCGTGAACACGTTCACGCCGTCAGGTGTGTTCCGCGACACGCAGGACAAAGAATTCCAGACGAACTACTGCAACCGCATGCCGATCGGACGCATGGCGCAGGCTGACGAATACAACGGCGCGATCATTTTCCTGGCATCGGACGCGTCCAAGTATATGACCGGATCAAATCTGATCATGGACGGAGGATGGACCGCATGGTAGGAAAGGAGATTGACCGCCGCGCCATCTATTCCGCGCTTGTCACTCCTTATGACGAAAAAGGCGAGGTGTCTGAGAAGCTGCTTCGCGCGCTGGTCAGATTCGAGCTTGACAAAAAAGTTGAAGGCTTCTACTGCTGCGGCTCATCCGGCGAAGGCCTTCTGCTTTCTAACGACGAGCGGAAAAAGATTGTAGAGGTGGTGATAGACGAGGTTGCGGGACAGGTTCCCGTGATCGTGCATGTGGGCTCGCTGAGCACGCAGTGTGCGGTGGAGCTTGCGGTGCATGCGGAAAAAACGGGTGCCTGCGCGGTGTCTGCTATTCCGCCCATCTACTATCACTATACGCAGGCTGAGATAAACCGGTATTACACCGACATTGCAGATGCCGTGGGTATCGGCGTTATCGTGTACAACATTCCGCAGTTCACGGGCATATCATTCACTACCGAGAACCCGCTGCTGCAGAACAAACGGATTATCGGTATCAAGCATACCAATATGAACCTGTATGAGCTTGAGCGCATCGGCCGACAGTGCCCTGACAAGCTGCTTATCAACGGCTTTGATGAAATCTACCACAGCGCGCTTGCCGCCGGAGCCACGGCAACCATCGGAACCACGGTGAACTGCCTGTCTCCGCTGTTCCACAGTATACGCGACGCGTTCTGCCGCGGTGACAATGCTGCCGCCCATGCGATGCAGATGCGGCTGAATGACGTGATACAGGCAATGGTGAGTACGAGCGTGTTCCCGGCGGCAAAGTACGCCATGGAGCTGCTCGGAGTGCAGGCAGGCTGCTGCCGCCGCCCCTTTGCGCCGCTTACCGACGGGCAGAAAAAGATCGTCAGGTCGGCGATGGACGGCGTGGCCGATCTGCTCTAGCACTATATGAGTGAATTATTTTATATGGAGGAAATAGTATGAAGAAAATCATTTTAGCGGCAGCTGCTGCCGCAGGACTGGCTGCCGGATTGTTTGCCGGCGGCGCAAAGGACGGAGCCAAGGCCGGTAAAACGGTGAAACTGACAGTATACTCACCCGGCAACGCCACCTCGGTTCCCACGAAGACGATCGTAAAATACGCGGAGCTGGTACAGGCCGCTTCCAACGGATCTATCGTTATGGACGTACATTCCAGCGGCGAGCTCGGCAATGATGCTGAGGCACTGCAGTCAACCCGTATGGGTACCATCGACGTTATCTTTGCCGGTACCTCCGGATTTACGAGCTTCTATGACAAGGCAAAGGTTCTTGACCTGCCGTTCTTGTTCGACAGCGCTGAGGATGCCTATAAAAAGGTGAACGGCGAGATCGGCGAAAAGATCTTTGCCGACCTGCCCAAGACCGGGCTTGTGTATCTGTCTGAGGGCGACAACGGCATGCGCCATATCGCCACCACCAAGCACCCCGTGCACACGGTTGACGATGTAAAGGGTCTGAAAATCCGTGTTCCCACAAGCAAGATGTATCTGGACGTCTGGTCTGCGCTTGGCTCAACGCCCGTTGCGCTGGCGCTGAACGAGCTTGCTATCGCGCTTTCAAACGGTACCGCCGAAGCTCAGGACAACGCTACCTATCACCTGGTTGCCAACGCGACCTATGACGACATCAAGTACTACAGCTTTATCAACTACATGTGGATGGGCTGCACCATGGCCGTCAACCAGAAAAAATGGAACAGCCTGTCTGCCGAACAGCAGAAAATCCTGAAGGAGCAGGCGATTGTCGCGGCCAAGTATTCATTCGACACCATCGCCCAGGACAATGTGACTGCAACCGAGACGCTCAAAAAGGCCGGCGTGCAGTTTGACGATCATCCTGATATCCAGAGCTTCAAGGACAAGCTCGGCGGTTCAAGCTACTACAAGCAGTATGCCGGTGAAAGCTGGTATGACCAGTCTATCATCGATGCTTTGACAAAATAATATACCTGTTCGCTAACTTCGTTCGTGCGGGTATAAACCCGGGGCGCCCTGAACGGGCTGCTCCGGGTATTGTTCCTTATATGAGGATTGGATTGTAGAATGAACATATATAAAAAACTTTTGGATTTATTCATCCGGCTGGCAAAATTGCTCTGCATCGTCATGGTGTGCGGCATTGTGCTGCTCATGCTCAATGAGCTGGTGATGCGGAATATTTTTGATAAATCGTTTCGCGGCATGACCGAGCTTGCCGGATTCTTTTTTTTGTGGATGGCGTTTCTCGGCATTCCGGTGCTGTACGATAAAAACGGACTTATAACCCTTGATATTCTTTCTGCCCATGCGGGGCAGGCCGCGCAGCGTGTGTTCTGGTTTGTGCAGCAGGTTGTTACGGCATGTCTGGGCGTGGTGATGGTGATAGCCTTTGCGGGGCTGTATCCCTTTGTTGTCACCGAATTTTATTCTTCCATGCCGACATTTTCAAAGATGTGGCAGTTCCTGCCGCTGGCGGTGTGCGGAGTCTATCTGACGCTGAAAGCGGTCTATAACATTCTGGAGCGTATCTGCGCCCGTACGGGTTCCGGCGCGGAATCTGCGGCATAGCGCGGAAGGACACCGATACAATGACTATATTTTTTATTACGTTTGTTATCTTTCTGCTGATCGGCATTCCGATCAGTATTTCCATAGGCGCAAGCGCCGTCATCGGCTGCCTGTCGCTCGGCTATCCGCTGCTCGTCATCGGCCAGAAGATGGTGTTCGGCATTGATTCATTCCTGCTTATCGCCATTCCGCTGTTCATTCTGGCGGGCAACCTTATGAACGCCGGCAAAATCACGGAGCGCATCTTTAACTTTGCGAATGCGCTTGTGGGCTGGATTCCCGGCGGCCTGGGTCATGCGAATATCGTGGCGAGCCTTATTTTTGCCGGTATGTCCGGCAGCGCCGCCGCCGATGCGGGCGGACTGGGAACCATAGAGATGGAAGCAATGACTTCCAAAGGATATGATAAGGATTTTGCGGGAGCCGTAACGGCGGCATCGTCCGTGGTGGGGCCGATTTTCCCGCCGTCGATTCCGCTCATTATCTACGGCTCCATTGCCAGCGTGAGCGTGTCCAAGCTGTTTGTGGGCGGCGTGGTTCCCGCCGTGCTCATGGTGCTCACGATGATGGCGCTCACGTATGTGATTGCCCTTAAGCGCAAGTATCCGCGTGAAAAATTCAGCCTGAAAAAGCTGCTGCATGAGGGGATTCATTCGATCCTTTCCATCATTACGCCGCTGATTATCCTGAGCGGGTTCACCGCCGGTTGGTTCACCCCTACCGAGGCTTCCTGTGTTGCCGTAGTGTATGCGCTGGTGATAGCCGCGCTCGTGTACCATACGCTGGACTGGAAGAGCTTTGTAAAATGCGTGCTTGACAGCGCGGTGACGAGCGCGAACACGCTGTTCATCATCGGTACGTCAACGCTGTTCACCTATGTTATGGTGAAGGAAGGAATCTCCACGAGCATAGCGGACTTTATCCTGAACATAAGCTCGAATCCGGGCATCGTCATCTTTACGATCAACATTATCCTGCTCGTGCTCGGCATGTTCATGGAGCCCGGCGCGATCCTTACGCTCATGCTGCCTGTCCTGCTGCCGATCGCGCAGCGACTGCAGCTTGATCTGGTGTATTTCGGTGTGATGATGGTGCTGAATCTGATGATCGGTCAGGTTACGCCGCCGTTCGGCGTATGCCTGTTCATCGTCTCTGATGTGTCAAAACTAAAACTCGGACAGCTGTATCGGGCAATACTGCCGTTCCTGATACCGCTGATTCTGGTGCTGTTCCTGTGTGCGTACTGCCCGCCGGTTATTACCTGGCTGCCGAACATGCTTCTGGGGCAGTGAGATGCCGTCATGCCGGGAAGATCCTCCCTTCCCGGCATGAAGACATTTCTTCTTTGTGCGAAGAGCTTACTCAAAAATATCCGTGCCTGCAGGTAGACACCGTACCCTTATGCGGGAGGACACCGTACCCTTATGCGGGAGGACACCGTACCCTTATGCGGGAGGACACCGTACCCTTATGCAGGGAGAGACTGCCCCTTTAGGCACGGAAACAATGCCCCTGCAGGCAGGGACGGTCTGTTCCCTTAGGCAGGGAAACTTTACCCGTGCAGACACGGAAAAACTACCCGTGCAGACACGGAAAAACTACCCGTGCAGACACGGGTACTATGCACCCGGGTGCATAGTACCCGGGCCTTTTCCGTTCGGATGAGATTTTCACGTTGTATCGGTGAGGGGCGGAACAACATACCTTGCTGCTCCGCGGCGCGGTATGCTGATTATGCGTCAGCTGCGGTCAAATGAAGAGCTGATGTTGAGCAGGGAACGGTATTTTGCCACCGTGCGACGTGCTATTTTTATACCCTTTGCCTGCAGCTGGTCGGTAAGCTTTTGATCCGACAGAGGCTTGCTGCCCGCAGGCTGTGCGGCAAGGATCGCTTCTATTTCATGCATGACGGATTCCTTGGACACGGCGGAAGCGGAGGCTTCCTGCGCCGCGGCTCCGCCCACCGGCACTGCGGATGTGAAAAAATACTTTATAGGAAACAGCCCCCACTCGCACTGAATGAATTTACTGTTCGCCACGCGCGACACCGTAGTTTCATGTACGCCGATCATATCTGCAATATCCTTCTGCCGCAGCGGCTGCAGAAAGCCGGGCCCCTTCTCAAAAAAAGGCAGCTGCCGCGTCACGATGGCCTGGCATGCTTTTACAATAGTTGATTCCCGGTACTTCAGGCTGTCAATGAACACCTTTGCGCTGCGGATGGACTCATCGACGAATTTTCTTTCTTTTTCGCTCACGAACGTCCGCGCATCCTGATATGAATCTGACAGCATGAGCTTGGGCAGCGAGGCATTGGAAATCGTGACTTTGAATTTCGCCTG
>CACZQF010000073.1 GCA_902783245.1 uncultured Spirochaetaceae bacterium
TGTCTGCATCGGCAAACTACCCGTGCAGACAGGGAAAAACCGTCCGTGCAGGCAGGGAAAAACTACCCGTGCAGGCAGGGAAAAACTACCCGTGCAGGCAGGGAAAAACTGCTCCCTTATACAGGTACGGACTCCTCCATTAGGCAGGTACACTTCTCTCCCTTATGCAGGTACGGTCTCCTCCCTTATGCAGGTACGGTCTCCTCCATTAGGCAGGTACACTTCTCTCCCTTATGCAGGTACGGTCTCATCCCTTAGGCAGGTACACTTCTCTCCCTCAGGCGGTTACGATCTTCTCCCTTATGCAGGGATACTCCGTACCGGACGAACCTACTTTGAAGTCATGGTATATACGCCGTCCCACCGCTCCGGCAGACCGGATGCAATGAACGACTCGCACCGCTCTATGAACACATCGGACGACTCATCGCCGGGCCAGCAGGCTTTAGCCTGCCGGTAAAACTCAAGGGCCATTTTAATGTCCGCTATATCTTTCGGAGCTTCGGGCTCAGCACTGCCCTTCAGGTACAGCTCCATGCCGCGGTTAAAGATCTCCGCGGCCTCAATCTGAGCCGCCGGAAGCTCATTCCTCAAACCGATGATATTATAAATGGCCACGGGCTTTTTAACATTGATAACCCGCACACAGTCAAAGCGGCGGCTTACCAGCAGCCCCTTCTTCTCTCCCTGATCCGCGTCATTCCACGTGGACTCGCTGCACATGATCCATGAGCGGTACGCCTTGTTCGTACCTTCCAGACGGGAAGCAAGGTTCACGTTATTGCCCATAATCGTATAGTTAAGTTTTTTGGCCGTACCCATATTTCCAACGACCATATCGCCGGTATTCAGGCCTACGCGCGATTCAAGCGGCATGGGTACGTCATGAAGCTCGTCAAAATGCTTTTTATTGTACTCCGCCTCAACCTGCTTCATGCGGATACCAGCAACGCAGGCGTCAAAGGCATTGTACGGATTGTCCACCGGAGCGCCGAAGAACGAAACGATCTCATCGCCTACATACTTATCAATCGTACCCCGGTTCGCATAAATCGCATCGCTCAGATCGCCAAGATAATCGTTCAGAATGGCAACAAGCCGCTCCGCACCGTGGGCTTCACCCGCCTCGTTGTTGATCATCTCGGTGAACGCAGAAAAGGACTTGACGTCGGAGAACAGCGCGGTAATATGCTTGTTCACGCCGCCGAGCCCCAGCAGGTTCGGATTCTTTACAATCTGGCTTACCACCTCAGGAGCGACATACGCGTCGAAACCGCGGCGCAGGGTGTTCTTATCTTTTTCCACCGCAATAAAGTTCATGGCAAGCTCAGACAGGTACGTTACGGCTGCAAGCAGCAGCGGGAAGAACAGCGGTATATAGATTTTGAACATCAGCATAAGCAGGACAATAACGGCAGCAGGACCGAGCAGATACAGCAGCCCGGCCACGTTCTTTTTTGCAGACGAAAGCTTCCGCGTACACAGCAGCACCGCGAGCGTAAAGCAGAACGCGAATGCAAGCCCCCAGCCGACCGGAACCGGCGTGATAAAATCCTGCTGGAGGATAGTATTCGCCACGTTCGCATGCGTACCAAGATTTGCATAACGCCGTGTAAACGGCGTGACGCCCAGATCCGTACTGGCAGTGGCGCAGTTGCCGATAAGGCAGAACGAATCTTTTATACGCGGCGCCAGATCATCATAATATGCCTGATAGTTGCCGCAGTCTTCCGCAAGGCCCGTAAAATAGCCGGTCATCTCCGCTTTCACGGCCTCAATATAGTCCGTATTCGTGCCGTCGTCGAACGAATCAAGCCTGCTGCTGCACTCGTGCATATACGGAGCTTTGACAAACTCCCGCAGCTGCTCGTGGAACAGTGCGCGCTGCGCAAAAAAATTCTCGTACTCCTGGGGCAGAATGCCGCCGATCAGATTACCGGACTCGTCATACCCCTTGCAGCTGGAAAGCAGCTCGTCACGGCGTACACAGATATTGTTGTACAAAGCGAGCAGCTGTGCGCTCACGGTATAATACGGCAGGTCGACTCCGTCATCATCCATAAGCTGATACCGCAGCAGATTCGACAGATTCCGTCCGATGCGCTTTTCACACTGATCAAGCTCATACAGGAACAGGACGGACACATGCCGCCGGAAGCTTTCGTCATAATCCTTCTTAAGCCAGTTAATGAGCATACAGCCGGATGCATCAAGCGGAATGCTGATGTCATAACGGCCGGCATCGTCAGGACGGCGGGCGCCATGCAGTATCAGCCGGGAACCGGTACGCTCCAGCGACTGCACGTCCAGATACTGCAGCAGCGGTCCGAACGCAAGCTGCGGTACGTACCAGCGCGGATCAAGCGCTTCGGCATGATAACCGCCGTCATTACGCCACAGGAATTTTTTCTCGGGATCCGGGTGATGAAGCAGCTCTATGCGGCGGCGGGTTCCGTCCTTATCTACAATAACGTTGGTGGCGCCGAGCCCGGCGCAGCGGCTGATGAATTCATGCCGCGCGGGCGTAAATCCACGGTACGAATTCTGCTCACGGCTGTTCCGCAGGTTTCCCTGCTCCACCAGCCCCTTGGTATCAGTCACCTGGTCCAGCAGGAACCGTGAGACCGCATATCGCCGCGCATCCATGACGGCAAGCTCCTCATCAAGCGGATTCTGCAGCGTATCCTTGCCGTCAAGATCGCTGACCATACCTACATTGAGCGTCATCCACGAATTGCCGAAAAACTGCAGCGACTCGGCAAAATACATATCGTTGTCACGAACCTGGTTATCAACCGCACGTTTAATGTCGTTGATCGCAGGATTGATATATCCGTCAACCAGCTGGCCCGACATTTCATCTATTTCGCCCGGCGAATACATGCCGGAGCCCGCGGCCTGCGCGAACTGCCCGAGCACGTTGGTAATGTTCTGCCGGGTCATCTCTATAGTTTCCTCAGTCTGCAGCTGCGCGTCAGGGACAAGCGCCTTCGCGGACTTCTGCAGATACTCAATATCAAAGACAATTGTCTTTGCGCCGAATTCACGCAGGCGCACCAGCAGGCCGGCAACAATATCCCGGCTCCACGGCCATACGCCGATATCATCGATGGAGCGGTCATCAATATCCACCAGCAGGATATTCTGATCTTCCTCCACCCTTCCCGTCATACCGAGCATGATATCATACAGACGGTAATCAAATTTATGGAACAGCGAGAAAAAGGCTCCCGCCACACAAAGCGCCGACACTACAATCAGTATCGTTACATCAAAATTTTGCGTAATTAATGACTTTCGCTGCGTATTTTTCATGACATTAATTGTACCATATGTTATAATTTCAAGAAAGGTTTTTGCATTGAAATCAAAGGAGAAGAAGGGTATGGCTAAAAGATTTTTCAGTGCCGCAGTTTTTATTCTGCTGGCATTGGCCGCTCATGCACAATCAGCGGAAAAAATAACCGAGCTTATCAAAGCGGATCAGGTGTCATATGCTCAGCTGTGCTACCTGTCGGCAACGGCAAAGGGACTTGTGGACGACACCGTTTCATACCACGAAGCATACAAAGTGCTGTGCGATGAGGGAACTGCATATGCGCAGGCGGATGCAGAGGCTCCGGTAACGTTGAAAACCGTAGCGAGCATGTGTGCAAAAACATGGAAAGTAAAAGGCGGAATCTGCTATACGCTTTTCCATACCCCCCGCTATGCATTCAGACAGATGAAGGCTGACGGCGTAATACCGTCATCTGCAGATCCTGATAAAACAGCGAACGGACGCGATGTACTCAACATCATAAGCGCATGCATTACTACGTATGACCGGAGATAGAAAAATGAAAAGAATGATTATTACATCCGCAAAGCTCTGCATGATACTCGGCACCGTGCTGTGTTCTGTCTGCGCTCCCGCCGCTGCCGCCGACTACGGTATCACGCTGGACAATACCACAAAGTATTCGGGACACAAAGTCCGCGAGCCGGATCTGAGCCAGAAAGACAAGGCTTCGCTGTGGTTTAAAGTTCCGCTGAACAATGCTGGAACCACCTACTTCGCGGCGGAAGGCTCCTATCTGTTCGATTATGAAAAAAAATATGACCAGAAGGCAAACACCACCCACATACTGGATCTGAACCTTTTCAAATTCAATATGACAGACGCTATGCCGCAGGGCCGTACGCTCAATCTGGCGGCAGGGCGCTACCAGACCGCAGACCTCACGGGCGCGGTTTTCGCACAGTACTGTGACGGCGGTCATGTCCAGTACAACAGCGGTACATCGATTATAAAGGCGTTCGGCGGCTACACGGGCTTCCTTAATGCACACAACGTCACCATGCTGAACGGCAAGCATTCCTCCTTTAAATTCGATAATGACAAAAAATATGATTTTGCCTCTCCGTACTTTATTCTGAACTATTCAGTGACACTGCCGAACATTATTGCCCAGCAGACCGTCAGCCTTGAATTCTTCAGCATGCTCGGCGTAGACGGTACCAACGGCAACAACTCGGGCAACAACCGGCTGTACGCCACGCTCGCATTTAACGGTCCGATCGCCAGCAACCTGTTCTATCTGGCAAGCACTACGTTCGGCATTGAGGAGGACGGAAAGGATCCTGTACAGGTCGGGAATCTGTCAAAGGCATCGCTGACGCTGTATCCTGCAAAAATCCTGTCATTGACGGCCGCCGCGCTGTACGCGTCCGGCGATCACGGCAAGCTTTCTCCTTTCAAGGGCTTTACGAGCGGTACCGCATGTTACGCGCTTTCCGATCCTGAGTACACAAGCCTTATCAAGGCAGGACTTTCAGCATCGCTCAAGCCGGTCAGATCATTGCTGTTCGGTGCAGGTGCAGATGCTGTATTCTGGTGCAAAAATGAAACAAACAATACTACCAAGAGTTTCTACGGCGATGACGCAGTATCCTATGCAGGATTCCAGTGGTTCGTCTCAGCGAACTGGCAGGTATTCAGCGACCTGAAACTTGGCGCGAACGCATATCATTTCTTTGCAGACAAAGAAGCGCAGGTCAACAGCGGACTTGTTCTTAAAGCAGTTCTGGCACTGTAGCAGGTGCACGTTAGTCTGATATGACACGGAGGTATACAAATATGACATTGAAACACATCATGCAACGTATTACGCTTCCTTTAATAGCAGGCGCGGCAGTTTTCGCCGCACAGGCACAGGAAGCGACCATAACATCAGTCACAGGTAAAGTTGAAATCCAAGAAGCCGGCTCCAGTACCTGGGTAGCTGCGAAAGCACAGGACACGCTGAGCAAAGGCGCTAAAATCTCAACGGGATTCAATTCATATGCAACCATCAATCTTGACGGTTCCGTCTGCACCCTGCAGCCGCTGACAAGAATCGAACTTGAGAAGCTTGAAAAACAGGCTGTCGGTGACGGCAGCAAAACACTGACTAAAACGAATCTGTTCATCGACACCGGCAGAGCGGCATTCAAAGTCAACTCTACGGAGAATAAGCTCAACAGCTTCAAAGTACATTCGCCGGCCGCAACCGCATCTGTACGCGGTACAGAATTTGAAGTTGATGCAGCGGGCAACATCGAAACAACAGAAGGAAAGGTCGGTGTCGTTGCCTACAGTACACGTTCTGCCGCCGGAACTGATTCAGAAGAAACCGTAACAGAAGAGGAAGAAACTGAAGAAGAACTGGCGCCTGCAGCACAGGAAACCATAGTTGCCGCAGGACAGAGTACAGCCATTGATACTTCTACCGGCAGCACAAGCACTCCTCAGGAGCAGATGATTGCCCAGACACAGCTTATCTCCGGTTCTACGGAGACGCTGTCATCAAAAGAGACAAGCACCACCAGTACCGTTGCGGCAGCAACAAATGCTGCGGCTGCAGCAACCGGCGCAGCAGAAGCCGTCGGTACCATAAAGACCGCTGCCTCCGGTACGATTGTGATTACGCTCACATTCAGCAACTAGCCGCTGTCTGCAAAAAAAAGCCTGCCGCTCCGAACAGAGCAGCAGGCTTTTTTTATTAGGGCTCGTGAGCCCGGGCTTTATTGCAGCTTACTGTAAAGGCGCGAAATATCCCGTCTCATCACGGCCGCTGCGGTTCAGCAGATATACCTCAGCTTCCACAGGCAGATAGGCAGTACCCCAGTCAGTGGTCAGGGATGACCGGTACTTAAGCTGATACAAACCTGACGGCTGGGCAATAATATCCTTCAGTACGGCGGACAGTCCTTCCGGTCTGTATACAAAATAGCTTGAGCCGAGCGTGTTTGTACACAGATAATCAAATTCATCAGCCGCAGAACGCTGGGCAAGCTGCACCAGAGAAAAGCTGACCGAATTGTTGTTCATATAGGCAGACAAATCAGAAAGCGTATACTTTGTAAAGGCGCCGTCGGTAATCGTTCCTGCGGACATATAAACGATGGCACGTTTTTTTTCGCCCCGCACCAGCTCATTCACCGCCAGACGTACCGCAAGATCAACAGCAACCGTATCAGAAACAGGGTTGCGAAGCGATGCAGCGGAGAACATACGCGCAGCCGCCGGATCGCCGGAGAACTCCACGACAGGAACCTTTCCGGCGGAAATGATCCGCAGCGTTCCCTGCCCTGCCATAGAATCTGCAAGCTCATGAACGGCAGTCTCCAGCGCCTCACGATAGCGCGCAGACTCAACGGAACGGTCTATAATAAGCGTTACATCAGCGCTCTTATTGGCAAAGGCAGAACCGGTAAGCTGCAGGTCTGCGACAGGCCGCTTTCCTTCACTTACAAAGAAATTCACGTCACGAAGTCCCACAAGCGGCTGACGGTGACGGTTCTCTACACGCAGCTCAATCGTAACATCCGGGAACCGCTCCGCATTGACGCTTTCAATCTGTACGAACAGACCGCCGATAACTTCCGTCATCTTTGACATAACGTACATTTCATTGGCTACAAGATCAGTCACGAGCAGATTACCGTTCACATCAGGCACCGCGGATGTAATACGCGCCGGGGCGTTTCCGATATTCGAATTTTCAAACGTGGCACCAGTGTCAGCATCGATCGATATGACCTTATTCGTATCGCAGGTGAGCAGCCAGCTGCCCCAGTTTTTCAGCGCCTCCGGGTATTTAAACGTATGCTCCTCAACAAGCAGGCCAACATAGTTTCCGGAGCGGTCAAATTCATATACGCCGCCGGTCACGCCGTCGGCAACAAAAATCCGATCCTGATAGACTGCCACGCCAGTAGGTCCCTGCAGGCCTGTAAAACTGTCCGATCTGCCGCCAAAATAAAAAAGCGGATTGCCCTCGCTGTCAAACACATCCACACGGCAGTTACCGAAATCGGATACGTAGATATTTCCGAAAGAATCCTGAGCGGCATACTGCGGGCCGATCATCTCACCTGCCCCGCGGCCTTTTTTACCGATGTACTTAATAAAGCTGCCGTTTTCACTGAACAGACTCAGTCTGTCGCCGGCACTTTCAGTAACCAGCATGCGGCCGTCATTCAGTCTGATAACGTCAACAGGGCGGTCAAATCCATTGATCGGGCCGGTAATACGATTGATGACTGTACCGTTGATATCGAACAACAGCAGCACGTTCGAGCCGTATGCCAGCATCCACACCGTACCGTCCGGATTCGGCAGTACAGAAACCGGCTGGCTGAAAATCATTGTATTGCCGTTCGTTCCAGGGAAGACGCCTGATTCGGTATATTTCAGGGAAGTTTCCTGATCTACGCCGGTAATGCGACGATCACGGATAACCTCAATCCGGTTCAAAAGCAAAGAACCGCCGTATCCTTCATCATAGGCAGACTGCCACATATCAATCGCCGCGCCTTCAAGCCCGGATCGGTAATATGCCTTGCCAAGCCAGTCCATAATCGTCATGCTCGCAGGATTATAGGCAAGAGCTTTTTCAAAACGAATCACCGCATCATTAAAGGAGCCGCGGTAATACGATTGTACGCCTCTGCGGAATTCCTCATCGCTGAGGCCTTCATCCGCCGTACGCATCGGACGGGGAGCAGTATCAGAGGTCTGGGCAGCGGCACATACCACCGCCGCAAGGAACAGAACTTTTATAACTTTTTTTACTGTTTTTTTCATCTCATATCCCGGCTTTCTAAAATCTGCTGCAGATGACCGTTTATCTCGTCATTCTGCTTGCATCTTGCAGCGGCCTGCCGCGTAAATTTCTCGGCCTCCTTCATAAGCCCCAGCTTATAATACACCCAGCCAAGAGAATCCATGCACGCCGCCGAATCAGGAGCCTTATCCAGAGCCCGCTTACAATACATAAGCGCCTCCGTCAGCTCCTTGTTCTGGCACGCAAGCACATATCCGATGCCGTTAAGCGCGGTCACATTATCAGGATCATTCGCAAGGGATTTCCGGTAGAACTCCACGCAGGTATCCCCGTCATCCTGCTGCCACGCTATATAGGCAAGGGACGCATATACCGATGAAATCCTATACCCGGCGTCTATAAGCTTATTCAGCTCAAACTGCGCAAGCTTTTTTCTTCCGGTCTGTACATAAATAAAGGCAAGCAGGTACCTGCACTGCAGTATACGATTGATATTCGATCCGGCGGTAACAACCTGCTCCAAATAGAGCAAAGCATCATCATACCGTTCCAATCTGGTATAGCACAGTCCGATATAATAGGAGAGTTCCAGACTGTCTGCGCCGGAATCATCCGGAAGTGAAAAGAAATATGCCAGCGCATCGCTATACGAGCGCCTTTTATATAAGGTTATTCCTTCAGCAAGTACATCTTCTGCCATATCCCGCCCTGCTCTATTCTACAGTGAAAACTCAATACCGTCCACTATCTCAGCAGACACAGGCTCTGCAATGATACGGGAAACGGCCACACAGCCCTTACGTACCACCTCATAATCACTCAAGTCCCGGCTGAAACTTCTGATAGCACCGCCCTTGAATGTCAGAGATGCCTCAGTATCAGAACTCTCCGTATATACAACAGAATCACCGTATTTTCTAAAGGCCATGCCCGCCTGCTCGACGCCCTTATACGCAGGAAGGCTCAGTCCGTTCACATTCACATACACGCACGGACAGTCGGGCATACACTCCCGCTCGGAAGGATTGCACAATGACATAAGAAGCGGCAGGTTTTTCGCCGCAAAGTCAGCCATCGCATCGTACTGCCACGTACCGTCGTCAGAATCTACGCTCAGAGCAATGCCGGGCACACCGTACAGCACGGCCTGGCTTGCACCGGAGGCAGTTCCTGAATAAATAACATCGGTACCGATATTCGCACCCTTATTTATGCCGGAAAGCACCGCATCAGGAACCCCGGGCAGAAAACCGCCCTTCAGGCCGGCGATAACGCAGTCAACAGGCGTGCCGCCGTACGCCCATTCACCGGGGCCGTGCTTTACAAGCGGAATGGTCTCAGTCATGGAAATACAGTGAGAAACACCGGAGCGGTTTTTGTCAGGGGCAACGATCCAGACCTCATGCTCGCGTGCAAGCCGTCCGGCAAGAACCGTAATGCCCTCGCTGCCGAAACCGTCGTCATTTGTCAATAATAGTCTCATTTCGAATCCACAACATGTGCGCCCTGAACAGGCTTCACTTCATAGCAGGCCGGATGGAATCCAAAGATACGCTCATAGTCTTTCAGATTTGCCTTAAATGCATCTCTGTCCGATTCTCTGATAATCGCATACAGGCAGCGGCCGAACCCTTTACCGGTAATACGGCCGCAAGTCACAGGATTGCGCACATCCTCCAGATTAGGCTCAAGCTCACCGATGCGTTTTAAAATCCAGTCAATCTCAGGACAGGAAATCTCGTATAAGTCACGCATACTGATGTGGCTGTTGTTGACAGAACGAGCGAACAGCCCGAACTGTCCGGTCAGAATACCTTCACGCGCCTGCAGCAAAAACTTATGCTCCTGCATGATACATATCAACCGCCGCCGCATTTCTTCACCTGCGACGGTCAAAACCTCATTGATATCAGTTGTATTCGGTGTATAAGTCCATCCGCCGTATACATTCGGCTTTATATCTTTCAGCTCACCAAGCAGCAGCACATTCTCAGGCTCCCGTACCGTCTCCTCATTCCAAAGCGAAATGCGGGGCACGCGGGCATCAAGCAGCATAACGACATGGCCGGGAAAATCAAACGGAACATAATCCCAAGCAGCCTTGGCATGATCGGTAATAATCAGACTGTCTTCCTTTGCATACAGCGCAGCAAAATTATCCGCCAGATAATTACCGGTATTCAGGAACAGATTGTTTCCGCGCTCAATTACCTGCAGCAGCTCATCATCAGAACAATGCAGGCTGAACAGCTCCCGGACAGCGACGGCTGTTCCGATTTTTATAGCGGTCGTAATCCCGAAGCCGGCAGAAGGAAGGATATCACTGTATATCGTGATATTCATCCCTTTTAAATCAAAACCGCCGGACGTAAAGCCGTAGATGATTGCTTTTACGGCATTTGCCCAGCGGTCTTCCCTGCGGAATTTCAGAGATGTAAGCGAAGCGCGCTTTCGCTCGTTGAGCTGCGGAAAATAGAATCTGAGGGAAGAATCCTCTCGAATTGAAACAGCCACATAGACAGGCAGATTCACCGCCATAGACAGCGTTTTATCTTTGCAGAACCATGAATGTTCCCCCAGAAGGTGAAAACGACCCGGTGCGGAAACCACCACATCCGGCAGCGCTTCATATTCAGTTTCGTGTGCGTCATTCACCTGTTTCATAGCTTGTCCATTACCCTGATATTTTTTTATGTTGCATTTTTACAACTATATATATAGAATAATAATTCAATGAGCCGATTTTTACAAGTTTTTTATGTTTTTTTTTCAGGGATGGTGCAATCTTTTTCTATCCCCAACGAACTGCTTGATTTCGGCTCACCTTTTGCAGGGCTTATTTCGCTGATTCCGTTGTACCTTGCGCTCAGCAACGCCCGTTCCTACAAAGAATCATTTTTTTTAACCGGACTGCAGGCACTGGTCGTACATCTGTGCTCCAGCTTCTGGCTCGCCAACTTCAGAGATTTTGCAATCTTTACGCTCGGCGCATCCGCGCTTGGCACCGCATGTATTGCAGCCGTAACAGGCTGGCTGCTGCATGTTCCGTATGCCGGCAACGGCCGGGCGGCAGCAGCACCTGCATACAGGGCCGTCTATTTTGCCGCGGTATGGACGATCTGGGAATGGGCAAAGTCCACGGGATTCCTGGGATATCCATGGGGTACGCTCTCCATGTCGGCGTACCGGCTGACGCCGATCATACAAATCGCGGACATTACCGGCGTTTATGGCATTACCTTTTTATTTGCAGTATTCGCCGCCTCATGCGGAGAGCTGCTTTTATTCTGCGGCGCACCTGCCTCTCCGCACGGAGCGCCCAATCCGGTAAAGACGGTATTCCCGTTCACAGCTGTTCTTTTTCTGCTCGCTGCCGCATACGGAGCATTCCGGCTTTCCAATAAACCGGAGCCCAGAACATATCTGAATATAACGCTCGTACAGCAGAATAAGGATCCATGGGAATCAGAAGACGATGATGATGCGATAGAGCTGTCGGAGCAGCTTACAGAGCAGGAACTTGCCAAACTGCGGTCAGCCGGTACAGATACGGATCTGGTTGTGTGGAGCGAAGTAGTCCTGCGATATCCGTATCCGCAGGCGTCCACTCATTATGACTTTCACCCGGAAAGCGAGCCGCTCACGGAATTTATCAGACGCATGAACGTACCGTTCATCATCGGTGCCCCCTATACGCTCAGGCGCGCCGTAAAGCCGCAGAAGGGCAGTTCAAAAGGAACTCCCGCAGAATACGGCAATGCCGCCATACTGTTTGACCGTGAGGGAGCCTATTCAGATTCCTACTGCAAGATTCATCTTGTACCATTTGCAGAAGTTATCCCCGGCGTAGAATACGAATGGGCACGCAATCTTATGGACACGCTGGTCGGATTTTCAAACGGCTGGAAGGCAGGGCCCGCATATAAAACCTTTACCGTCACAAATAAAACCGGAAACGCAGTCCGCATAAGCACGCCGATCTGCTTTGAGGACGCATTTCCGGCAGTAACGCGGCAGCTGTATAAAGAAGGCAGCGAAATCTTTGTAAACCTTACGGATGACTCCTGGTCACGAACAAAATCAGCGGAATACCAGCACTGCGTCATAGCGGCAATGCGGGCAGTTGAACTGCGCTGTTCAATGGTACGCTCAACCAATTCCGGATACAGCGTGCACATATCATCTGATGGAACCATACGTAATGGTATGCCGCTCTTTACGCAGTCCGCCGGAACATTCCGGGTTCCGGTCTATTCACGGAAAAACACAGTCTACGCCTTGGCGGGCAACTGCTTCGTGTACCTGTGCATGCTCTACGCCGTCATCACGATTCTTTACTGTACGGCAGCAGAACGACATAGACAGAAAAATAGTTAACCTGTTGTAAATAACACGCAAAAGCGTATACCTATATAGTATGAATACAACAACAATACGTTCAATTTTTACCGCAATGTTTGCCGCGCTTATATGCATCGGCTGCTTTATCGCTGTACCCGTCGGTCCCGGCGGGATTCCTATTGTCATGCAGAACATGCTCGTCATACTGGCAGGCTGTCTGCTCGGCAGCGTGCAGGGGGCGGCCGCAGCAGGTCTGTTCCTCATGGCAGGCGGTCTCGGACTTCCTGTTTTTTCCGGCGGCCGCGGAGGCTTTGCCGTACTTACCGGCCCCACCGGCGGTTTTTTGTGGGGATACTTTTTCGGCGCGCTGGCTGCAGGACTCATTGCCGGACGGCCGTCCGCCGGCAGCAAAGATAACCGCTGTTTTTCTGCAGGAAACATTCTCAGGCTCACTGCGGCAGCGGCTGCAGGTTTCTGCATCATTTATGTACCCGGCGTCATCTGGTTCATGCACCTTAAGTCCGCGACGCTTTTTGCCACGCTGGCTGCCTGCGTTCTGCCGTTCATTCCCGGTGACTGTATCAAGCTCGTGATCACCGTCATCATAGCACTCAGGCTCCGCCCGGTGGCCGGCCGGTACCTCAACGAGCAGGCATAGCGTACGGGGCAGAACATGACAGGAGCTTCCGTCAAGCTGGAATCCGTAACAAAAACATTCACAAACTGCACTGCGCTCAAGAATATTTCATTCTCACTTGATGCAGGCTCATGCACGCTTATCGGCGGTGCGAACGGATCCGGCAAAAGCGTACTTATGTCCATTATCGCCGGGCTGGTACGTCCGGACTCCGGCTCCGTCACCGTGCAGAATTCCGACGGAAGCCCTGCGGCCGCAGGGCTGGTGTTTCAGGAAGCAGATGCACAGATTCTTGGAGAAACGCCGATGGAAGACGTCATGTTCGGTCCGCTGAACATAGGTTTATCAAGGGCACAGGCCCGTGCTGCGGCACTCAGCGCACTTCAGGCCGCAGGACTGGCGGAAAAGGCGGACTACCCCGCTCGTTTTTTATCGGGAGGCGAAAAACGCCGGCTTGCCGTAGCGGGTATACTGGCGCTTGACAGACCGCTCATTATCTTTGACGAACCTTATGCAAATCTGGACTATGACGGCGTACGGCAGGTGAATGCACTGATAACATCCCTCAAGCAGGACGGACGGACAGTCATCATCCTTACCCATGAGCTTGAAAAATCCCTGGCGCTCTGCAGCCGCTTCATCGTACTGCACAAAGGTGATCTTGTTTTCGACGGGCTTCCAGAGCAAGGGCTGCGTCAGCAGCTTGAGCACTGGGGCATCCGAAATCCGCTGACCGCATATCACACCGCAGAGGATCTGGTATGGCTGTAAGCGGAACCGAAGCATATCTGTTTGCATTCAGACCAGGCCGCGGCATTATCTACCGGATCCCGGCATGGATAAAAATACTGCTCATGCTCCTGTCAGGAAGCATCGTATTTTTTATACCGCCGGAGGGCTGCGCGGTACTGTCGCTGCTGCTGGCAGGCTACAGCATGCATACCGGCATGACGTTCAAAGACGTGCTTTCCGCCGTAAAACCCGCGGGCTATTATGCCGTAATTCTGTACTGCGCATCCGCATTCAGCGGGATTTTTATTCCGCAGAAGAGCGACCTGCTGCTCTGTCTGCAGCTTACAACGGCGCTTCTGTGCGCAAACCTGCTTTTCAGTACCACAACCCCGCTTTCCATGCGCCGCGGCATTGAAACTATTGAAAAAGCGGTGCGTAAGGTACTGCCGGTTCAAAAAAAAGCCTCGTTCGCCGAAACCTATGCATTTTTCATACTTTTTATTCCCGCCGCAACAGGTATCTGGCACCGCATAGACTGCGCATGGAAGGCCCGCGGCGGAAAAAACGGCCTGCGCAAAATCATCGTACTGTTCCCCGTGCTTATCTCTCTGTGCATGCACCGGGCATGGATTACTGAGCGCGCTGTACGGAACAGAAAATTCAGCAAATTTAAAAATTTAGCTTGTCTTTGCACATATAGTGGTATATAGTTATTGTAATACTCTAAAACCACTATATACAAAGAATGTAAGAAATGCGCTGTCCTTATTGCGGAAGTCTTGATGACAAAGTTATAGAGTCTCGAACCATGGCCAACGGAGAAAGCATCCGCCGGCGCCGTGAATGCATAGCCTGCGGCTACAGGTTCACGAGCTATGAACGCATAGAAGAAAAACCATTCATGGTCGTAAAACGGGACGGACGGCGGCAGCCGTTTGACCGGTCAAAGCTCGAAAAAGGCATAGAGCGTGCATTGGAAAAGCGGCCGATTTCGCCGTCAATGATCGAATCCTTTGTAAACGAAGTGGAAGACGAGGCTATTATGCGGGGACGTACTACACGCGAAATCAGCACTGCCGCACTGGGAGAGCTCGTGCTTGAGCATCTGTATTCTGTAGATAAAGTCGCCTACATCAGATTTGCTTCCGTCTATAAACATTTTGAAAATCTTGATGAATTCATAAATGAGGTAAACACATTGGGGAGGGTGAAAAGTGAGTGAGCAGTCTGTATTTCCGGAGTGGAAAAGCTTTCTCGGAACAAGCAAGGACTCTGAGACCGAAGGTTTTATCAAGAATGTGGTAAAACGCTCCGGAGAGATCGCAAAATACGACCGGAATAAAATCCAAACTGCAATCGGCAAAGCTATTGAAGCGGTCGAAAAATGTAAAAACTCCGAAAAAGCCGAGCAGCTGACAGATCTGGTAGAAGAACGTCTGCGTCTGCTTCTTGCCGGCAGACGGGCCCACTCTATTCCTGCGATCGAAGAGATTCAGGATGAAGTTGAAAATGTCCTCATCGAAAGCAAAGAGATAGAGATTGCAAAGGCATATATTCTGTACCGTGCAAAGCATGAAGCAGTACGCGATACAAAATCACTGCTGCTCGATATCAATGCCACTATGGACGGCTATCTGTCACAGTCGGACTGGCGCGTCAATGAAAATGCGAACGTCAATTTTTCGCTCGGCGGCCTTATCCTCCACAACTCAGGTGCCATCACCGCAAACTATTGGCTTAAAAATATATACTCAAAGGAAATCGCAGAGGCGCACAAAACCTGCGCATTCCATATTCATGACCTGTCGATGTTCTCAGGATATTGTGCAGGCTGGTCACTGCGGCAGCTGATTCAGGAAGGCCTTGGAGGAGTTACCGATAAAATCACCTCAAAACCTGCATCACACCTGTCCACGCTCGTGAACCAGATCGTAAATTTCCTTGGCATCATGCAGAATGAATGGGCGGGCGCACAGGCGTTCAGCTCATTTGACACCTATCTGGCACCTTTTGTAAAAGCTGACAACCTCAGCGAAAAAGAAGTCCGTCAGTGCATACAAAGCTACATTTACGGCGTGAATACTCCCAGCAGATGGGGCTCACAGGCTCCGTTCACGAACATCACGCTTGACTGGGTCTGTCCCGACGATCTCAAGAACCGCAAGGCCATCGTGGGCGGCAAGGAACAGGACTTTACCTACGGTGACTGCCAGCAGGAAATGAACATTATAAACAAGCAGTTCATAATGCTCATGCTTGAGGGAGATGCAGAAGGAAGAGGTTTCGGGTATCCGATCCCGACCTATAACATTACAAAAGATTTTGACTGGGATTCAGAAAATGCCCGGCTGCTGTTTGAAATGGCTTCCCAATACGGTACGCCCTACTTTCAGAATTTCATCAATTCAGACCTTGATCCGAGCGACGTACGCTCTATGTGCTGCAGACTCCGTCTTGATAAGCGTGAGCTGCGCAAGCGCGGCGGAGGACTGTTCGGCTCGGATGAATTCACAGGATCTCTGGGTGTCGTCACTATTAACCTGCCCCAGATCGGGTATCTGGCAAAAAATGAAACAGAGTTCTTTGCACGGCTCAACTACCTTATGGATCTGGCAAAGGAAAGCCTGTGCACCAAGCGAAAGGTTCTGCAGCACCTGCTCAACGGCGGACTGTTCCCCTATACCAAACGCTACCTGAAAACACTGAACAATCATTTCAACACGATCGGTCTGTGCGGTATGAATGAATGTCTGCTGAACCTGCTGCATGTTCCCATCACGGATCCTGCAGGAAAAGCATTCGCTGAAAAAATACTTGATCATATGCGTGACCGGCTTGCCGACTATCAGGAGAAAACCGGAGAGCTTTTTAATCTGGAGGCAACTCCTGCTGAAAGTACCTCTTACCGGCTTGCACGTCATGACAAGGAGAATTTCCCCGACATCATCACAAGCGGTACAAAGGATCCATTCTACACTAACTCAACGCAGCTGCCGGTTGACTACACATCCGATATTTTTGAGGCGCTCGATCATCAGGAATCTCTCCAGACACGCTATACAGGAGGAACCGTATTCCATGTCTTTGTAGGTGAGCAGATAAAAGACTGGCACAGCTGCCGTGATCTGGTAAAGACAATCATGAGTACATACCGCGTACCGTACATCACGATCTCGCCGGTATACTCCATCTGCCCCGTACACGGCTATCTGCTCGGGCAGCAGTTTGAATGCCCCAAGTGTAAAGCTGAAAAAGAGCGCAGCCTGAAAGCAAAGCTTGCGGAACTGGAGCAGGAGCGTCAGGAGGTCCTAGAGGCACAAAAATAATGCCGTTTTTCAGACAGAGCGGCTCATGAAGGGACGTTGCATTGCCGATATAAAAAACGGTACAGATAGCGTACTTTATATTGACAGAGAGGACAGGTACCACTATATTTAGGGTACCTCAAGTACCCATGATACTTGAGTGCCGGGTACTTAAGGTACCCGGCAGGCAGCACCATCAGTTTTCGTGGTGCTCTATACTAAGCAGTATCCTGCGCATACATATACTATGCGTGTGATATAGGGAACTTCGAAGACGGCATCAAAAATGCAAGCATCTCAGATGCTGACCTCAAAACGGTTTGAAGTTTTTCGAGGATTCCAAAATAAAAGACAACTATTTAGGGAGGATTGTCTATTATGGAAAAGACCAGTTCAAAAAGAGACTTGGCCGCAATTGAAAAGGAAATTGCAGAAACAAAAGCAGCTCTTGCAGATGTGCATGGCACCCCTACAGAAGTGTATGCACGTATCGTAGGCTACTATCGTGCCGTACGTAACTGGAATAAAGGCAAGCGCGATGAATTCGATCACCGCCGCATGTTCGACGTAAACACCAAATCTTCCATATACATGACCACTCCCGCAGATACATCATGCTGCAGCGCACCTGCAGAGCCGGTTCAGATTCCTGTACAGCAGGAAGTATCAGAAAGCGGAATCGCATCCTATGAGTTCTATGCCCGTAAGACCTGTCCGAATTGTCCGCCGGTAAAAGCGTATCTTGCAGATATAACGCTTCCCGGAACGATGATCGATGTGGACACAAAAGAAGGTCTGGCGCAGGCAGCACAGAAAGGTGTGTTCGCCGCTCCCACCGTTATTTTTTATGATGCGGCAGGACAGGAGATTGCCCGCGGACACAATGTGGAAGAACTGAGCGTCATCCAGCAGCCCGCCATCGCCGTAGCAGTTTGACAGACCTTAGTATTCCTGCCGGAGTTTTAATAAAAACAACGCTTGTTGATTTTCCCGGCAGGGTTGCGGCCGCTTATTTTCTGAGCGGCTGCAATCTGAGGTGCCCGTACTGCTATAACAAGGAGCTGGTGACCGGCACCGATAATCCGCAGCACTCAGATTTTGTTTCACCTGAAAAAGTTCTGGCACATCTCCAAAAACGTGCAAATGTACTGACAGGTTTTGCCATCAGCGGCGGCGAACCGACGTTGCATCCGCTTACCCCGCTTCTTATCAAAAAAGCACGTGCGCTCGGATATAAAATAAAGCTTGATACAAATGGACTGCGTCCCGACATTCTGAAGTCCTTCATTTCAGATCCTGAGCTCAGGCCGGACTTTATTGCCATGGACATAAAAACATCACCCGGCCGCTATGAATCCGTATTGCACCCGCAGGGAAATACCAGTACATCCTGCGCAAACCTGCTGCAAAAGTCCGCAGCGCTCGTCGCTTCATATCCTGCCGGACAACGTGAATTCAGAACCGTATTAGTGCCGGAGCTTGTGACCGACCGGGATATTCCGGCCATGGCCGCTTTGCTTCCGCAGGATGCATCGTGGCAGTTCGCCCAATTCCGCAATGAAAACTGCATCGACAAAACCTACACGGCGCTTACCCCCTACACCGATGCGCAGATCCAGGAGCTTGTAACGCAGGCTCAGTCGCTCATTCCTCATGCCGCGCTGCGCTGACAAACAAAAAACAACGCGTGTCTTCATTTTTTAACTTACAAAAAAAGTCAGAGCTGCTCTGATCTGCACGTTAGAAGTGTTCTAACCTGCACAACGGCTTATAAGGATGTAACAAGCCTGCTTATCCTGAAAATACAGTTTTCACACCCGCTAACAATGATTCGTTTTTTTTACCTGAAAATCACAGAAATGCTATTGACACAAATATGCATTTTTGATAAAGTAAACAAAATCACGGCGACATAGCTCAGTTGGTAGAGCATACGGCTCATATC
Organism: uncultured Spirochaetaceae bacterium; assembly: GCA_902783245.1. GTDB lineage: Bacteria > Spirochaetota > Spirochaetia > Treponematales > Treponemataceae > Treponema_D. The sequence goes on from CACZQF010000073.1 coordinate 19,051, forward strand.
CGTAGTGTCATAGGTTCAATCCCTATTGTCGCTAAAAAGCCTGCTTGGTTTCAAGCAGGCTTTTTTTATTTTCCATAGTCGTGCATATACAGACAAATGCCTGCATACGGTTACCTCAAAAAAAAGCCGCGAAAGCGTTTTTTTTCGAGGTAACCCGTACATATACATCAAAAAGTTTTATGAAAACCTTATGAATTGCTGCCGTTCGTTGCTGAACTCTTGTCTGCCGGTATAAGAATGTTGAGGATAATCGCAAGCAGCGCAGACGGAACAATACCGGAACCTCCGAAGATGTATTTGAGCCACACCGGCATAAACCGCTGTATTGCAGCCGAAGCGCCGATACCGTAACCAAGGCCAAGCGCAATGGTCACGATCGTCGCATTCCGTCCGGTCAACGGCTCCTTTGTAATCAGATTGACGCCGGAAATAACGATATTCGCAAACATAACGACAGCCGCTCCGCCAAGTACCGGCTGCGGCATAACATTGATAACAGCACCGATTTTAGGGAACAGACCGGCCAGCACCAGAATACCCGCGCCCATAGCGATTGCAAAGCGGTTAACAACCTTAGTCATGCCGACAAGTCCGACATTCTGGCTGAAGGATGTATTAGGAAGCACGCCAAAACAGGCGGCAAAAGAAGAACCGAATCCGTCGCAGACAACCGAACCAGAAAGCTCTTTATCAGAAGGTTCCCGATTCAATCCGCCTTCCGTAACGCCGGAGGTATCACCGACGGTCTCCACGGCAGTGACAATGAACATAATACACATCGGTATGATCGCATCGAACCGGAATACAGGTTTTACAGGCAAAATCCCGGGCAATGCAAACCATGAAGCTTTCGACACCTTGGCCCACTGTGTTATATAGGCAGGCGTGACGGAAAGACTCTGCTTTACTCCGTCAACAACCTTTGAGTACTCAAAAGTATGTGACAATGCAAGCCCCATGACAAACGACACAATATAGCCGACGATGATTCCCAGCAGCACCGAGGCAATGGACGGGAACCCCTTAAACGCATGCTTAAAAATCAAAATAGCAATCAAAGTGACCAGGCCCAGAAACAGATTCCAGAGGCTTCCAAAGTCAGCCGCACCTACTCCGCCGCCAAAAAAGTTGATGCCCACAGGAATCAGACTCAAACCGATTGCCATAACAACCGTACCGGTGACCACGGACGGAAAGAACCTGCGAAGCGGCTTGATGACAAAGCCGAGCCCCATCTCGAACACGCCGCCGATGATACAGGCACCCATGATCGTACCGTACGCATAGATACCGGCATGCGCATCAGTAAGGATTGATCCGGCGGCAATACCGCTGAGCGTACTGAGCGCGATTGCATTATTCACGCCGATAAAGCCGGATGAAGTACCCATTACGATAGGCAGCCTTCCACCAACAGGTCCGATAGGATACAACTGAATGAAAGTGACAACGCCAGCAATCAGCATGGCGTTCTGCAGCAAGGAGACACGCAGCGCGCCAAAGCCGTTTCCGTCAGTCAGACCGCAGGTAGCAAGAATAATCAAAAGCGGTGACAAATTGCCGACGAACATCGCCAGAACATGCTGAAGGCCAAGCGGCACAGCCTGGCACAGCGGGATTCTTCCATCCAATGAATAGGGTGACGTAAAATCATGATTTTTTCCCATAATTACGACTCCTTTTTTGATATGCCGCCAAAGCGGACACGGACGTATGCCCGTGAAAAA
>CACZQF010000074.1 GCA_902783245.1 uncultured Spirochaetaceae bacterium
AGAATGTTCTTAAACCAGGCTGAATGTAAATTTATGCATTTCCAGCGTACTTTTACTAAGTTTACTCTTTTTTCAGTTTGACATAAAAACACCGTTACGGTAATATAAAGGTAACTATTCCAATTTTAAAATGAGGAGACGAACATGACAACGATTATGTTCATACTGCTCCCGATTGTTGGAATTGTTCTTGGATGGATTATTCGCTGGCTGTATGCCAGATTTCAACTCTCTGCGTCAGAACAAAAGGCAGAACGTGTAAAACAGGATGCGATAAAAGAAGCAGAAGCACAGAAAAAAGAAATTTTGCTCGAAGCAAAGGATGAACTCATTCGTGAACGAAACCAGCAGGAGCGGGAAAACCGTGAGCGCCGTATAGAAATACAACGGTACGAGTCAAGAGTATCAAAAAAAGAGGAACTGCTTGATAAACGTGCTGCTGACTATGACAAACAGGAAAAGGAGTATGCCGAGCGCGTTGCTGCTATGGAAAAACGAGAGGCTGTCATGCAGCTTCAGGAAGAACAGTACCGCAAGGAGCTTGAGCGCATTTCCGGCCTGAGCGTTCAGGAAGCAAAAAATCTTATTATAAAGAATCTTGAGAACGATGCTCGGCATGACGCGCAGGCACTGCTGAACAAAGTGGAACAGGACGCACAGCTTGCCGCTGAAAAGAAGGCGCGTGACATTCTGGTAACCACTATCCAGCGCATCGCCACGGAGACTACAAGCGACATTACGGTCACCACCGTGTCGCTGCCGAGCGATGAGATGAAGGGAAGGATCATCGGCCGCGAAGGCCGCAATATCCGCACGCTGGAAACGCTGACAGGCGTTGATATCATCATCGATGATACGCCGGAAGCCGTAGTCATCTCATGCTTTGATCCGGTGCGCAAGGAAATCGCAAAGGTATCTCTGGAGCGCCTTATCGCGGACGGACGTATTCACCCCGCCCGCATTGAGGAGATTGTCCAGAAGGTAACGCGCGAAGTCCAGCAGAAGATCTATGAGGAAGGCGAAAAGGCACTCTTTGATCTCGGAATCCACAACATGAACACCGACAGTGTGATCGCACTGGGCCGCCTGTACTTCCGTACCAGCTACGGCCAGAACGTGCTCACCCACTCCAAGGAAGTGGCGCTGCTGTCAGGCATGCTTGCCTCCGAGCTCGGTGCAAACCGTGAGCTCGCCAAACGTGCGGCAATTCTGCATGATATCGGCAAAGGCGCTGAGAACGACAGTGACCAGAACCATGCCGAAGTGGGCGCAGAAATGGCACGCAAAATGGGCGAAGAGCCTAAGGTTATCAACGCCATCGGCGCGCATCATAATGACATTGAGCCTGCAAGCCTTGAGGCGGTCATCGTGCAGATTGCGGATGCCATCTCAGCGTCACGCCCCGGCGCGCGCCGCGAGACCGTAGACAACTACGTCAAACGTCTTGAAAACCTTGAGGAAGTCGCCGAGCACTTTCCCGGCGTTGAAAAGGCCTATGCCATACAGGCAGGACGCGAACTGCGTATTCTGGTCAACAACGAAAAGGTGCCCGAGCAGCAGGTTAAGGAACTGGCCCGCAGCATTGCAAAGCAGATTGAAAGCGATCTGAAGTATCCTGGAAGAATCAAGCTTACCATGATACGCGAGACGCGCATTATAGAGTATGCACGTTAAAACATGCATGTAAAATAAAAAAAGGCTGTCCTCTTTTTTGGACAGCCTTTTTTTATTGTTTGTACATTGTGCTCCCGGCACAACACGGCAGCGTGACTACAAGATCATAAACCGCAGGTATACGGAAACCGTATTGTCGGCATTATCGTTGCCGCGCGGCATATGCTTCCAAGCTGCACCGAACACCGGTGCAATGCCGGTCTGTCCGTACTTCATGTCATATTCAAGCGCAAGCTTAAAGCCGTTGCCCCAGCTGGAGTGCACGGTCTCGGACTTGCGGTAATCCAGATCGATCACAGCGCTCCTTCTTCCGAGTGCATACAGCACAGAGAAACTGAAGCCTCCGAGTCCCGGATACACACGCAGACCGGCCAGAAATGAATAATCAAAGATATAGCAGTGCTGGCCGCCCTTCCAGAACAGATCCGTCATCAGATCACAGCCGCCGATCAGGTGTACGTTGTCCGTAAGCACGCCGAAAATCCCTGCGTCACCGCCCAGAATGATACGGCTGAAATCATCAGAGTTCATATCGGATACCAGATCCTTCATACCCCGATCTCCGTAGAACGTATATCCTGATCCTATGCTGAACTGCACACCGACCGGGTTAGTATTTTCTTTCGCAAAACATCCTGCAGCAATACAAAAAGAGATCAACACCGCTGCGACAACATGTTTCATCAATAGCCCTCCGCTTCATAATCTCGCAAACAGAATGCTGCCTTCTCAGAAAGCAGGCGACATTCCGATCCTTATATCTATCGGCAGAAAATGCCGCATGTTTTACCGCATTATTTAAAGAACCAAAAAAAGCATACATACACGATACTGCCGGCAAAGAAACAAAGGACAGCCGCCATTAGTTTCTTTCAGTTCTTTACCACCCGGTACCATTTTTTGCAATTATCTGTATTATCCCGCAGTTCCCTTGACATCATGCGTAATAACCGATTTAATAGCATATACAGTTTTTTGGGGAAAATATGAATAAAAATACACATTATATCCCTGTGTTACTCGCTTTGGTGCTGCCGCTGCTGACCGTGGTCATCTTTTTGTTCTACCCGCTGCTGCAGACCATTCTGCCTACCTTCTTTCCTGCAGGCTTTTCGCTCACCGCTTACACCGGCTTTTTCAGCGACAGCCTGAACCGCATCATCTTTTTCAGATCTATACGTCTGTCGGTGCTCACCACCGCCATCTGCATGGCTGCAGGGATTCCCGCCGCCTACTATCTGAGCAGACTTTCAGGCGTAAAGAAGCGAGTGCTTAATTCGCTCATCCTGTTCCCGCTGCTCACCAACGCGGTGGTACGCGGCTTTGCATGGATCAGCATTCTGGGCAAAAACGGACTTATAAACCAGCTGCTCACCGGCCTGCATCTTACCAAGGCGCCGGTCCAGCTGCTCTACACGGACGGAGCGATCGTTGTCGGCTCCGTCTATCTTTTTCTGCCTGTTATGATCTCATCGCTTACGTCCGTTATGGAGCAGATCAGCGTTGATATAGAAGAGGCGGCGCACACGCTCGGCGCAGGTACCTGCGCCGTATTTCTGAGGATCATCACTCCGCTCGCGCTGCCGGGAATCATCACGGGCAGCGTGCTCGTGTTCGCAGGTACCATAAGCGCCTACACCACGCCGACGCTGCTCGGCGGCAATAAAAAAATGATGCTTGCCACGCTGCTGTACCAGCAGAGCAGCACACTTTCGGACTGGAACGCCGCAGCCGTCATTTCGCTCATTATGATCGTCATAAGCCTCGGCATCATGAAAGTTTTCACATCGGTGGCGTCATCCATGGACAGGAGGAAATCATATGTATAAGCACAGGGTTATCACCGTCACATCGATCATCGTGTTTTTATTCCTGTTCTGCCCGCTTTTTCTTATCATTATAACGGCATTTAACAGCGAGGACGCAATCTCGCTGCCGCTGGCAGGATTCAGCCTCAAATGGTTCGCCAAGGTGTTCAAATCACGCTCGCTTACAGGCAGCTTCCGCTCAAGCCTGTATCTTGCGCTCACTGCCGCCTGCATAGGAACAGTGATCGGACTCATCGCCGCCGCCGCGCTCGTAAGCATCAGAAAAAAAGCAGCTGACGTCATCTATAATATATTCCTGTCTCCGTCCCTGATTCCGGGCATCGTAACCGGCTACATTCTGTTCCGATTTATGGTAGTGCAGATACAGCTGCCGCTCATCGCCGCATTGGTGACGGGACACATGCTCATCGTGCTGCCCTATACGGTGCGCATTATCTGCGCCAGCCTGCGGCAGACCGATCCGAGCATTGCCGAGGCGGCGCGCACGCTCGGCTGTACGCCGCTCATGGCGTTCGTGCGCGTGGTGCTGCCGGAGCTGCAGCCGGCACTGCTTTCAGCTTTTATGCTTGCATTCATCAACTCATTCAACAATATTCCGGTTTCCATGTACCTGAAAGGCCCCGGCATGGAAACGCTGCCCTACTCCATGATGAATTATATCGAATATAACTACGATCCCACGGTAAGCGCGCTGTCGGTCATGCTCATGGGAATGACGCTGGCATTTATGCTCATCATCGACTACACCGCCATGAAAAAGGAGAAATAATACACAATGGCATACGGAATACTTTCTAATATACAGCTTTCATACGACGGCGGTACGCCGATCCTGCGCGACCTGAATCTGGAAATCCACAAAGGCGAGCTGCTTTCGCTGCTCGGACCGTCGGGCTGCGGCAAAACCACCACGCTCCGCATCATGGCGGGACTCATCACGCCTGACAGCGGTACGTTCATGCTTGACGACAAAGACATGACGACGGTACCCGTACACAAGCGTGACTTCGGCCTGGTGTTCCAGAGCTACGCGCTGTTTCCGCACATGAGCGTATACAACAACATAGCATTCGGTCTTAAGATGAAAAAACTGCCCGCAGCCGACATAGACGCGCGCGTAAAGCGTATGGCCGGTATCTGCGGCATAGAGGAGTATCTGGCAAGGTTTCCCAAGCAGCTTTCGGGCGGCCAGCGGCAGCGCGTGGCACTGGCCCGTGCACTTGTCACCGAGCCAAAGCTGCTGCTGCTTGACGAACCGCTGTCCAATCTGGACGCGCAGCTCAGAATCCAGATGCGTACGTCCATCAAGCGCATACAGCAGCAGCTCGGAATCACCACGGTGTTCGTGACCCATGATCAGGAAGAATGTTTTTCCATCTCAGACCGGGTGGCCGTCATGGACAAAGGCGTGATCGTACAGTGTGCATCGCCCGAAACCATCTACAGCAGGCCCGCAAGCATTATGGTGGCACGGTTCGTGGGATACAAGAATTTCTTTACGCCCGAGCAGGCCGCCCGGCTCGGCATAGACGTGCCGCAGGACTGCACGCAGGTCTGCATACGTCCCGGAGACATAGCGGTTGTGCCGGCGGCAGAAGCTTCCGCGCTGCCGTGCAAAATCGAAGTGCGTACCTACCTCGGCACCGGCTACCAGTACGAAGTGACTGCGGGCGGGTGCCAGATCACCGTAGCAAGCGGAGCTGAGCCGGCGCTGCAGCCCGGAGATTCCGCAGGCCTTGTCTTTAACAAAGACAAGCTCGTGTTTTTGAGCAAATGATGGTGCGGCATCAGGCCGCGCGTCAGAAAATATACGGAGGAAAAGTTTATGAGAAGAATCAGTGTTTCAGTACGCGCATGCGCACTGGCAGGAGTGATTGCGGCAGTGATCCCGGCAGCAGTAACTGCCGGCGGTAAGAAGGATGCGGCAAAGCAGGAGCTTATCGTATCCACATGGGGACTGTCCGAGGACTCTCTGTGGTCAGAAGTTTACGAGCCTTTTGAAAAAGAAAAGAACGTAAAGGTGATTCTGGACACCGGCAACGCGCAGGAGCGCTACACAAAGATGAGCAGTGATCCCAACTCAACCATCGACATCATCGAGCTTGCACAGAAAGACGTGGCGAACGGTGTAGCCGACGGTGCATTTGCTCCCGTTCAGCCGTCAGACATCGCCTGTTTTGACAAACTGCTTCCCGCCGCTCAGGAAGTAATCAAAAGCGGTTCAGGCGTACCCTACACCATCAACAGCATCGGCATCATCTATGACGAGCAGGCCGCCGGTATGAAAATCACCGAATGGAAAGACCTGTGGAATCCGGCGCTCAAGGGCAAGATTGCCATCCCCGCCATCACCACAACATTCGGTCCCGGCTTTATGTGCATTGCAGCCGACGTCTACGGTACTCCCGTAACGGCTGATAAGGGCGAAACTGCATTCAAGGCGCTTGCAGACCTTAAGCCGAATGTAGCGAGCACCTACGCAAAGGCCTCTGACGTGGCAAACCTGATGAAAAACGGTGAGATCGCGGTTGCGGTTGTCGGCGACTTCGGCGTGCCGGTCATCAGCAAAGCATGTCCCTCGGCAACTTATATCGTACCTGCGAGCGGAACCTACGCAAACTTCAACGTAATCAATATCAGCAAAAAATCAAAGAACCGCGAGCTTGCCATCGCATACATCAACTACCGCGTGCTGCCCGAAACCGAAGTGCGCACCGCTTCAGCCGTAAACGACACGCCGGTAAACACAGAGGCAAAGCTTGACCCTGCAATCTCAAAGTATATGACCGTAGGCGCCGTTGCGGCCCGCGCAAAGATGGTGGACTTTACTTACATCCGCCCGCTGCTGTCCGCATGGATCGACCGCTACAACAAGCTTATGAACCAGTAGGTCTGCCATGACAACGGTATTACGGCACGCCAGACTGCTGTGCATGAACAGCAGCATGGACTATTTTCCTGACGGCTACATAGCATTCTGCGGCACGGATATTATAGAGACGGGCACAGAGACGCAGTATCATCATTTTCCCGACGCACAGGAAATAGACATGCACGGCGATATCGTAATGCCGGCGCTCATCAACTGCCATACCCATCTGGGCATGGCGGCGTTCAGGACGCTCGGCGATGACATGCCCGACCGGCTCAACCGGTTCCTGTTTCCGCTCGAAAACGCCTGTATGACCAAAGAGCTTGTCTACGCCTCAAGCCGTCTGTGCATGGCCGAGCTTATGCTGGCCGGTACGGCGGCTGCGCTTGACATGTATTATTTTGAGGACAGCGTCATGCGCGCCGCGCATGACATGCATTTCAGGCTGTGGGCAGGCGAAACGCTGCTTGACGCCCCGCACTGTGATGCCGATGGTTTTGACCGGGGGCTCAGGCTTATAGAATCGCAGCTTGCGCTGCAGGATGATCTGGTGACCGCTGTCTGTGCGCCGCATGCCCCGTACAGTGTAAGCGGGCCGCATCTGGCGCAGGTACAGCAGTTCGCAAAAGCGCACGGCATTCTATGGAGCATGCATGTGTCCGAAATGCCGCGGGAAGACGCGCAGTGCCGGTCACAGTACGGCTGTTCCCCTATCAGGCATCTGGCGGATTCAAGGCTGCTTGACGAACGGCTTATCGCCGCGCACTGCATCTATACGGATCCGCAGGACATTCCCGTTATAGCTGATACCGGCGCGGTGATAACGCACTGCCCCGTATCGAACGCTAAGGCCGCCAAAGGTGTGGCTCCGGTACATGCCATGATGCAGCAGGGCATCTGTGTTACGCTCGGTACCGACGGACCTTCAAGCGGCAACACGCTCGACATGTTTACACAGCTTAAGGCCACCGCGATCCTGCAGAAGAACCTGCTCAAGGACAGATCCGCGCTTCCTGCAAAAGAAATCGTAAAGCTTGCTACCTGCAATGCAGCCCGCGCGCTCAAAGCACGAATCGGCATGCTTGAGCCCGGCTTCAAAGCGGACATACTCGTGCTTTCTGCACATGACCCGAACATGATTCCAGTTCACGACGTGTATTCCGCCGTGGTCTACGGCGCGCAGGTACAGAACGTAAAGCACCTGTGGGTGAACGGAACGCAGACCGTACAAGACCACACGCTTACACTGGCTGACATGCGGCAGCTTGCCGACGACTTTACTATGGCCGCCGCGCAGTTCAACCATGCCGCAGAAGCAGCAGCCCGGCCGCTCAGCTGATTTCTTTTTTTTCTGTATTTCAGGCGTTTTCTCCCACAGACACAAAAAAGTGGTGTATAATAAAATCATGTCGATGCTCAGCAACCAAAAAACTATCTTCTGTGAAAATCATTTTGTATTCCGCGGCAGGGAGATCATGCTCCAGCAGGAAAGCGAATCCGGCTATGAAAAAATCATAGACACCAAGCTGGGTATGCTCCCTTCCGAAGATGCCGTGCGCAAGTGCCTTGACCAGCAGATTGCAGACGACTGGTTTGCCGAACTGGAATGGAACATCTTTGCGGTGGAGCTTGAGCCGGTGGCTCCTGACCCCGCGGGCATGCGTCCCATACCGCTGCGTGATTTTTTTGCCGCCGCGGATGAAAAGACATCATCTCTCGCCGCCCGAGCAAAGGCGCTGCTGTCATGGCGGCGGAGCTTCAGGTTCTGTCCGGTATGCGGCAAAAAGCTCAACGATGACAAAGTGCTTACGGCACGGACCTGCCCGGGCTGCGGCAAGCAGTTTTTTCCGCGCATTGAGCCTGCCGTCATTACACTGGTCACAGACAAGGACAAGCTGCTGCTGGTGCGCCATGCACAGCGTATACAGAACGTATGGGCATGCATATCAGGTTTTATAGAGACGGGCGAAACGCCCGAGCAGGCAGTGCTGCGTGAAGTAAAAGAAGAGACGGGAATCGAAGTGACCGATATCCGCTATGTAGGCAGCCAGGCATGGCCGTTCCCGGACCAGCTCATGCTCGCCTACCGTGCGGAATACAAAAGCGGGAATCTGGCGCTGCAGGCATCCGAGATACAGGAGGCGCAGTGGTTCAGCCGCGACAGCCTGCCGCAGATACCGCAGCCGGGATCCATAGCGCATAAACTGATCACCGGCGTCTTCGGCTGATTCCCGCACTCACATACTACAGCTTGACCTTTGACTGATCATCAGGACCGGTCATAACATACCAGCGGGAAGGACGGCGCACCCAGTACTCATTGAACACGCGGCGCACATCATCGCCGGTCACGTGCTTAATCTTTTCAAGCAGTATGTCCGGCATGTCAGGATCGTCATACAGCAGAATATTCGCCGCTATATTGGCCACTGAAGCGCTCAAGGTCATCTTATCAAAATAGGATGAGGTGATATAGCTGTTCTTGCAGCCGTCCAGCACATCCTCAACCGAACCGAACACATATCCGCCGTCATCATCATTTCTCAGCACAATCTTGCCCGCAGCCATAAGCTCACGTGATTCCGCCTCGTAAGCAGCAATTCCGCTAAAGTCGCTCACACGGCTCATCCATGTCGTTCCGAACGGTGCAAGCGAGGCGACGACATTACAGCCGGGCGTATAGCAGGCACCGTACTTCTGGCGCACCACGTTGTACAGCTGGTCACCATAGATTTCCGCAGCAAGCAGCGCAGCCGCATAATCATCGGAATTATATTCAGGCGCAGAAAAAACCAAAATGTAACTGCCCGTGCCCGCAGAGTTCTCATGAGAACACAATACCGGCTGCTCGTCTTTCACCGTCACCGCAGGGATATCGGGCATAACAAATTCTTTCTCAGCAGGAGCTATCAGTCCGATCGTACGCTCAAGCAGCGCAAGCAGCTTCTTTTCATTGAAACTGCCGCCCGCAACCACAAACAACCTGCTTGAATCAAGCAGTGTAGTACGCAGTTCCTCCATATGCTCGGGCGTAATATAAGACAGCGTATCTTCCGTCGGCTGCACGGAAGTGTTGAACGGATGTCCAGCATATACGTTGTCAAGGATCTTCTTACTCAAAATTGCACCAGGATCACTTTTGCGGGTTTGAATCCCCTGCTCATATTCCTTCATCAGCAGCTCATACTGCTGTTTGTTGTAGACAGGATGCATGAATCCGTCAAGCAGAACCGGCAGCAGGTCGTCCAGATAGTAATCAATGCAGAACAGAGACACCCTGCCGTTCATCGAACCGAATGCGGAAGAAAATCTTGCATTCATCTTGTGGGTCAGCTTCTGAATCGTTTCATACGAATAATCCTGCGATCCCTGCAGCATCATACTGAACAATGCATCACCGAGTCCTGACTGCGACACCGGAAGCATGCAGTTGCCGCCACGCACATACAGGCTCACCGCCGCAAGGCTGCTGTTGTCATGATGCAGATAGACGGGAATGCCGTTTTTCAGCCGGACAACAGGGGTTTTTCCATCGGAGCCGGCAGCAGATTTTACAGACGCACATCCGCCCAGCACAGCTGCCAGCCAGACGGCTGCGCATACCATTATATATAGATAGATTTTAGAACGCTTCATCATTCAGCTCCTTTCACCAGATCCGCATACCGGGGATTCTTCCACCAAAACGCATTGTCCGATGTAATCTCCGTGAATCCGGCAGCAGCAAAATCTGCCTTCTGAGCTTCATATACTGCCGGACTCACCGTAACAATCACGAGCGGATGTTTTCCCTGCACATACGATCGTAAGAAAGCATCGATATCAGCCTTCTTTACCTTCTTTATATGTTCTTCATAGGTAAAATAAAAATTATCATCAGTTATCTGCCACCAGTTCCATACTGAATCAAGCAGTCCTGATGCTGTCTCCGAGCGGTAGATGCCGGCATCTTTTATAGACTGCTTTACCTGCTTGAATTCATCCGCCGTAAAATACCGCTTGTCGGCGAGTACCTGGGGAACAAACTGATCTACAATACAGGACTGGAACAGCTTGGCACGCTCGGCAAGTCCGCTTTCAGGCTCAAACAGACAGCCCACAAAGTCAATCAGACTGCTTTCGCGCATCGTCACGGCTGAGGAACTAATATAATCACTGTCCGGAATCTTCAGCTCATCATTCGATAGCAGAAGCTTTTTAAAACCGCTCTCAGGAGTGTCTATAAGCTTATCAAATACATCGCCTGCATAGATATCATCGCTGTCATAGGCACCGTCAGGACCTCGGAACATGACGTTCACTCTCGCATAGCTGTCAGACATTCTGTTGTTCACAAACACGCGGTACTCTGTATTGCTCAGCGGAGTGCCCGACGCATGACTGCGGTCAGCCGTAAAAGGATATGTTCCGCGCTTCCAGTCGCCGTACAGCTCCTTAACATACTCAAAAACCTGATCAGGATTCACGTCGCCGCCTACAAAAATCGCCGAATTATTCGGAATATAATACGTATCAAGCATATGCCGCAGCTGCGCGGCCGTGACATCGTTGATCAGACCGGCCGTACCGCTCACGTCAAGCCGCCAGGGATACTCAGGAAACAAAGTCTGCAGCAGACCGTAAAGTCTGATCGTGTTCGGCTCGCTGAAGGTTCCTTCTATCTCGGAAATAACAATCTTCTTTTCAACCTCAAAGCTTTTTTCCGTGAGTCTGGGCTTGCGCAGCGCATAGCTCCAGTATTCAAGTCCTTTATACAGCTGATCTGAGGGAATTGTAAAAAGATAGGTTACATAGTCAATGCTCGTAAATCCGTTCTTTCCGACCGCGCCCATATCTTTGGCGGCTTTATCCATGGAAATGACGTCAGGATACAGCTCATTACCTTCGAACATCATATGCTCGAACAGGTGGAACATTCCTGTGGTCTCAACATCCTGCGCAAAAGAACCGCCCCGAACCGCAAGCCGGACTGACGCAAGCGGCGCCGTATGGTTTTCGGCTACAAAAAGCTGCAGACCGTTGTCAAGCACATACCGGTACAAAGACGGTATGCTTGTTTTTTCCGCAACGGCGGCAGCTGTCATACAAAGCACCGTACACAGCACGGCACAGTATAGTTTTACATACTTTTTCATAACACTACTATAACACAAACCGCCGTGCAAACGTAACCGGAATACGGCGGTTTGTGCTAAAAAGCAGGCTCAGCTGAAACTTTTTACCCCCTGCAGATCAATCGTAGCAAACAGATCATCAATCGTCTCACGGCGGCGGATTTCCTTAAAGGTTCCGTCAGGCCGCATGAGCACCTCGCCGCAGCGCAGCTTGCCGTTGTAGTTAAAGCCCATGGCACGGCCGTGCGCGCCTGCATCATGGATGATCAGAATATCGCCCACATCTATGCGCGGAAGCGGCCGCTGCACGGCGAATTTATCGCAGTTTTCGCACAAGGAACCGACCACATCATATACATGATCTTTGGGCGCATGCTCCTTGCCGCTCACCGTCACTTCGTGATACGCGCCGTACATACCGGGCCGCATCAGATCGGCCATACAGGCATCGGTACCGATATACTCACGATAGATATGCTTCTGGTGCACCGCGGTTGTAATCAGATAGCCGTAAGGCCCGGTGATAGGGCGTCCGCACTCCCAGTAGATACCGAGCGGGTCAAGGCCGGCAGGAACAATCAGCTCATCATACAGACGCCGTATGCCTTCAGCAACATAGTTAAGATCAACCGGCTGCTGGTCAGGCTTGTACGGGATGCCGATGCCGCCGCCTAAGTCCACGAACTCTATGCGGATATTGTAGGTACGCTTAAGCTCCGCGCACAGCTCAAACAGAATACGCGCCGTATCGATAAAGAATTCCGGATTCAGCTCATTCGATGCAACCATAGTGTGCAGACCGAACCGCTTTACCCCCAGCGCGCGGCATTTCTGATATGCTTCAAACAGCTGATCCCGCGTAAGTCCGTACTTTGCCTCCTCCGGCTTGCCGATAAGCGCATTGCCGCCCTGCTTGAGCGGGCCCGGGTTATAGCGGAAGCAGATAAGCTCAGGCATACTGCCGCCCAAGGACCTCTTCAGGAATTCTATATGGGTAATGTCATCAAGATTACAGATGTTCCCGTGCTCATACGCATACTGGTACTCGGCGGCAGGCGTCTCGTTGGATGTGAACATCACCTTTTCACCCTGTATGCCGGCCAGATCGGACAGCATCAGCTCAGGCAGGCTTGAGCAGTCAGTACCGCAGCCTTCCTCCGCAAGAATCTTGAGGATATACGGATTAGGCAGCGCCTTTACCGCAAAATGCTCCCTGAACGACGGGAAAATACTGAACGCTTTGGTAAAGTATTTCATATTGTCACGGATAGCCTTTTCATCGTACAGATAAAACGGCGTAGGAAACTTTTTTACCAGCTCCGAAAGCTGCTCATGTGTTAATGGAAAATGTGAACTCATGGCCCTATCATACAAAAACAGTGAATAAAATGCAATAAAAATACAACAATTATGTATAAATATGTATAATACATGCTTTCGCAGGCAGAACAGCAGGCATCAGCAAGCGACAGAGGTAATCACGGGAAGCAGACCGCCTGTCAGGGGGTAGTTTCCAGACATATGCATTTAGTGTATACTCTACGTCATGATTAAAGATTATCTTATTATTTTCTTTATCTCCATGGTTCCGCTCATCGAGCTACGCGGTGCCATTCCTGTCTCGCAGGCATTCGGCCTGCCGCTCACAACTTCGTATATTATCTGTATAGTCGGTAATATGATCCCCGTTCCGTTCATCTATCTGTTCGCCCGTCGTTTTCTGGAATGGGGCAGCAATAAAAAACTTATCGGCGGCATGTGCACGTTCTTCCTTGTAAAAGGCAGGCGGGGCGGCCAGCGGCTGCAGGAAAAAGCAGGACACGGGCTGTTCGTGGCGCTCATGCTCTTTGTAGGCATTCCGCTGCCGGGAACCGGCGCATGGACAGGAACGCTTGCGGCAAGTCTGCTTGACATGGACTTCAAGCGTACCATCATCGCCGTCATGCTTGGCGTGATCATTGCAGGCGTCATCATGGGGCTTGCAAGCGCAGGCGTATTCGGCGCCGCAGGGGCGCTGCTCAACTAGCGGCATATTTTTTTACAAAAAAACTGTGTTTTTATTAAACGCAGACTGCAAACAGTACTATAGTAATTTATACAGGACGGAATACACGGAAGTACAGCATGACGTTTACTAAACAGAATCTTACCTATACCAGCAGCACATTCTCACCGGTGCATGCATGCGGCAATACGCTGCACGGGGAGGCTCTGCGCTGACCGCACGGAACCTTTTCTCGTCACCGTACTATATTTATACGCTCCGTGCTCTGTACGCACTGATCTGCGCATGCGTCGTTTCCTGCGCGTCAGCTCCTAAAGAAGAAGAGCCGGCATGGATTGCAAGCCCCGATACCGAATATCCGAGCGCAGCCTATATCACCGGACTTGGAGACGGCACAACTAAGCAGGAAGCCAAAAACAACGCCGCGGCAGAAATAAGCCGTCAGCTGCACACGCACGTAGAATCCATCATCAGCACTGATTTTGCAGCCCGCACACAGCACGGTCTGCACGATACCACGCGCACCACCACACGGAATGTAACCATAACATCCGGCATAGAGCTTTCAGGACTTTCCTATACACAGCCGTACCTGCGTAAAGCGGAAAAAACATGGTACTGTCTGGCCTCTATTTCCCGCAAAACCGCGTGGACACAGTTCCAGAAACAGATAGACCAGAGCCGGGAAGCTTTTTATGCCGTCTATAACAACATGCCGAAGGACAATCCGATCAAGGCAGATGTCTGGTACAGCAGGGCGCAGGATGCAGCCGATGCCTTCCTTTCGCAGCTGGCATTTGCAAGCGCCATAGACAATGTCCGCGAGCGCACTGACTACGCCGCCGACCGTACGGTTATAGCGGAGCTGCCTGTCAGACTGGACGAGCTGCATCAGCTCATAACACTCCGTATAGCATCTTCGCCGGATTTTCCAGGCCAGCTGCGCACGGAGCTTTCGCAGACGCTGTCCAGCATGGGCTTTCACCTCACGGATACCGGCGCGCAATACACGGCACAGGTACGGCTGGACTACAACGAGCAGGCTGCCGCAGATTCAGGCGACACCATCTATATTGAACGGCCGGTGCTTACGCTTGAGCTGTACAACGGCAATACCAGTTTCTGCACCTGCAGCACGGCGCAAAACATAAAAGCGGTTTCGTTCACCCGCAGCGATGCACAGCGCAGGGCCGTACAGGCCCTGACCGCCGCAGTCAGGGCGGATTTTAAGCAAACATTCACTTCCGTACTGGCAGGGCAAGCATTATAAATTATTATAGAAGAAGGAGTTTCTATGAAAGCACTACGTATTATCGGTTTCACTGCGGCGTCCGCACTTATGCTGTTGACTTCATGCGCATCTAACAAGCTTGAAGCAAACCTCACATCAGACGGCGCCAAGACAGTCATAAAGCGCTGGCAGGGTATGGAGGCAGGCACAGAAGCCCGCCCCAAATGGATCAAGGACATGGCAATCGGCAAACAGGAGTCATTCAAGAAAGAGTACAAGGACGAGCTCGGCGATGAAGAGGTTCTGCCCATCGTCATAACCCATGCCCCCACCTTGGACGAAGCAGAGGCTCTCGCATTTGCAGAAGTTGATCTGGAATTTGCCCGTACACTTTCAACCCGTGTGAACGCGCTCGTCGGTTCAGAGCTGACCGCAGGTCAGAAAAAAGCCGTACTGCAGTCAGCCAGCGTCTCAAAAGCAGACTTTTCAGGCATCCACAAACTCGTTTCATTCTGGATGGAAGTAGAAACAGGCGGAAAGAACGGTCTGTTCAAAAAGGTAAAGGGAAATACTGAAGTTATCTATTATTATGTCTGTGCAATACCGCAGGATGCGTACAAAACCATTACAAAGACATATCTTCTGAAACTTATACAGAGCACCGGCCTTGATGATGCCACCAAAAAAGCCATTCTGAGCATAAAAGACGAGCTGATAAAGTCAGACGGTGAAAAGGCAGCAGGCCAGAAACAGAAAGAGCAGCAGGAAAAGCAGAACTATATTTCCAGCCTGAACACAGCGGCAGGTACATCTGCTTCTGCTGCAGCCGCAGAAAATCTTGACGAATCACTTGAAGCCGCAGCACGGCTCTACGGACTTAAAAACTAACACGGTATATATATGACTTTGCGAAAATTTGCTCTTTCACTTATTCTTACGGTTTCTTCTATATATATAGCTTTCTCCGCAGACGGCTATTTTATCGGTGACGGTGCAGCAGGCAAGCGTATACTTATGGACAGCTCAACCATCGAAAACGGAAAGGCGTCCGACGAGTGGCTTGCAGCAAAAGTAAAGCGCGATCTTATCGATGATCTCGTGAACTACTCCAACATGGATATCATCGACTCCGATGAAAAGGCCACGATACGGAAACTGCAGAAGGATTCTCTGAGCGGCATATACTCAGAATCGGACCCCATAGAACTGGGAAAAACAATTCAGGCAAAGTCATATATCCGTATGGTGACTACGCGCAAAAAGAACACCTACAGTTTTTCAGCCACCATAACGAACATTGAGACCAGCAGAACGGAAGGGAGCTACAAGTCTCCCTTCTATTCTGAAAGCGATTTTATTGCAAAAGCCCACGGCGAAGCAGCCATCCAGCTGCTTGAAGCGCTCGGCGTACGGCTCACCGCCGCAGGCAAACGCCTGCTGCAGTACAACACGTTCAACATCACCGAAAGCGAATCCCGCGAAAATCTGGAAGCTTATGAAGCGGAGCTGGCGCGACTGGAAAAAGAGCAGCAGGAGCTGAAAACCACCCGGATTTCGCAGATAGACGCAGACGCGCTGAACACCAGAATCGAAGTACAGAAGGCAACGCTTTTACAGCAGCAGAAGAACGAAGAGGAACGGCTTGCGCGCCTGAACGAGGACGCACAGCGCAGGCTTGAAGAAGAGCGTCTGAGCAAAGAGCGCGATGAAAAATCCCAGAAAAAAATTCTTGAGCTTTCAAATGAAATCGAAGCAAAGGCAACCGCAATCCGACAGAAAAAAATCGATTCGCTCAACTGCCTGCAGTTTATCGAAGTAATTGAAGGCGAAAAACAGATACTGTCAAGCAATGAGGTCTCAATCCGCAACAACATCTCAGAATACAACTCTGAACAGGATTACGCCTGCTCAAAAGAACTGAAGGAGCGCGAAAGCCAGAAGCCCCGCATGTCGGAGGTAAATGCTGACGGTACGCTGAACGACACGGGCAAACGTATTCTTGACAGCGATCTGGAAGCAATCCGGATTAAATACAACCGGCTTAAAATTGAAAATGAAGCGCAGCTCATGCAGTCTGCCGGTAAAGCACAGGAGCAGCTGCGGTCAAAGATCATCTCCGATCTGAACAAACTGAAAAACCAGACTTTTAAGGCAAATTCCCTGCTCAACGACGGAATATACTTCCGCGTAGGCAGTTATGACGGTTCGGCCAATATACAAGGCTGGAACTATACGCTTTCGCTTTTATTTGACGGCAAAACCGTATTCTCCCACAAAGGTGTGATTACCTACGAAAACCTCACCGGCCTTTCAATTCCGGAGTATCCGAAAGCATATGAGTCAAACCGTGACAAAAAAATCGAGCGGTACACCGAGTATCAGGATAATGTAGAAACATACGACAGCTTTTTCCGCATGAACGTACCCTATGTACAGGCGGTTCTGTCCTATTCGGTCAAGCCGGCAGATGTAAAAATTCCTTCAAGATACCATCTGTCCATAAAGGAAATAGCATTCTATAACGTACAGACCGGAAAACTGATAAGCACCACCGCGAAAGCATCATCCGGTATCTATGACTATACACCGGCCACGCTTGTAAACTGGCATCTGGAGCGCACAAGAATCAAAGAAGCCAAGCATGACAGTGCGGTTGCCGCCAACCCGTGGGCATACAACAGCGGTTTTCTCTCTTTAGGTATCAACGGCGGCAACTGGGGCAGCAGCGGAGGGTACGCTTTGATGTACATCCATGTGCCGCTGAGCACATGGATGTTCCTTAACATGGATCTGGGTGTTGGCGGCGGCAATAGTCTGTTCGATGTAGATACATCAGAAATAAAAAAGTACACAAAAAAAACCGGCGACTCAGGCTTATCGTTTGCAGTAGGAATCGGTCTGGACAAACGGTTCCATCTGGGTAATTTTCACCCTGCCCTGTATTATATACTTGACGGCGGAGTCATAAGCAGAACCATTTCATACGAGGGTGTAACTGTAATAGAAGTAAAAAATAACCGCACCTACTCAAGATACAAACAAAAAAAGTCCTGTTCCAAAGCCGACGGACTGGTCATTCACCATCTGGGCGTTGATATACCGCTCACTAAGCTGATACACATAGACGTGCGGTACTCCGCATTCAAGCTTATGACCGAAGACAGCTTTAACTCGTTCTCCTGCGGCGTCAGGCTCAACTCCGATTGGTTCAAGGGGTTCTTCTAACAGGCACTTTGCGGGCTGTTCTTTTTGAACAGCCCTTTTTTCTTTCAGTCCGGCTTCCATGCCGCCGGACTGACTGCAATCCGTCCGATAACGGTTGCCATTCCATCTCCTGTCCACAGACTGTTTTTGCAAGGTTTTTCTTGTAAATACAAAAACCTATGATACAATATAATATAGGTTTCACAGTATTTTAATTCGGAGTCCATTATGGCAAATAATCAGTCTGGTATGCACAGTAATAAAAAATCACGAAAACTGTTTTGGGGTATGTTTGCGCCCCTTCTTTTTATCACCATCGCTGCCGGCGCCTTTTTCTATTATGTAACAAACCAGCTCTTAAAGTCATATATGAACAATCAGTTGAAGTTTTCTGTTGAAAAATTACGTTCTTCAATTGTTGAAAGCATGGAGCCTATCATTTTAAATATAGATAACTTTGTCTCATTTGCCGCCGATTATAATGATGAAAAACCGCTGCAGCAGCTTCTGAACGTTTTTTCAGATAAACTTGATGAATATGTGTCCATGCTGTATTACGCTCCGGTTACAAAAATTTCTGACGGCGGACACTTTATAAATAACATCGGCTGGCAGGCCCCGGAAGGATTTGAACCATGCGAGCGTTTCTGGTTCAAAGAAGCTGCAAACAACCAAGGAAAAAGTACGTATTCAACACCATATATCGACGCAAATACCGGCGATCTTTGTGTGTCCATATCGCAGGCCGTGTATGATTCTAGTAAAAAATTAAAAGGCGTAATCGGCAGCGATATTCTTTTGAACAGCCTTGTATCTGAAATAAACGAAATACAAATCTCAAATAATGCAAAACTGAATATAATAACCACAGACGGTTTTTTCCTTACAAATGAAGATTCTTCTAAAGTAATGTCTGCAAACTGGTTTGACGAAACTTCGTATTCCGGGGATAAAACGCAATGGTTAAACGGCGAAACAAAAACGTATTTAGACAGTACACATTATTATGCCGTTTGTAAAATCGGAAAAGCCCCATGGTTTATTGTGGTCGAAGGACCTGTCAAAGATTTTAGAAGCCGGCTTTCAAATATAACTGTCGGTTTTGAGCTTATGCTGATCGTTTTCAGCATAGTCGTTTCAATCTTTAATATTAATACCACCAAAAAGCTGAGAAAGGCAGAACAAGGGCTTGCAGAACAACTGTTTGAAGATGCACAAAGCCTTGTAGTTTCTGCAAAAGAAAACGCCGCCACCGCACAGGATCAAAGTGCAGCTGTAAAAGAAATAGTTGCCACCATGGAAGATAACACCGCTCTGAGCGAAGACATCTCTCAAAGAATCAAGGATGTTTCGGAAGTCGCTGTTAAAACAAATACTACGGTATTCGAAGGTGTTTCCTTTATTGAAGCAAACATGAAGCAGCTTGAAGAAATTGCGGCAACCAACATAAGCACTATCGAAGGTATCAAAACATTAGGCGAAAAAATTGAAAACATCTGGGGTATCGTTTCAATTATTAATTCAGTTGCAGATCAGGCAAAAATCATTGCATTTAATGCAGAGCTTGAAGCAAATAATACAAACAGTTCAGGTAAAAACTTTCATATTGTTGCCAACGAAATCAGACGGCTTGCAGACGGTATTATAGAAAGCACCAAAGAGATTAAAAATAAAATCACCGAGATTCAAGAATCCTCTGATGACCTTATTCTTACAAGCGAAAACGGAACGGATAAAATCCAGTCCGGTGTAGAAAATGCAAAAAATCTTGAGACCCGATTCGAAAGTATACGGAATGCCTCCGAAATTACGGCTGAAAGTGCCCAGAAAATCACTACCACAATACAGCAGCAGACCGCTGCAAGCGAACAGATTCTTGTTACATTAAAGCAAATTGCTTCCGGCGTTTCTAACTTCACTATGGCAACTGATTATATCTCAAAAGCTGCGGAAAATCTTAAGCTTGTTGCAACAGAACTCAGCGACAGTACACAGTCTGATGATGACGATCAAGATGCTGATGACGATTACACAGATTCCGACGACGAAGAAGAGTAACAGCAGGGGCATACTATGAATGAAGATATAGTGAGAGAAATACAAAAAAACGCTTCTCAAAAAACATCGGTAGAAGTGCAGAAGACAATGATAACCTGGCTCATATTTCTCATTTCTGATAAAAAATATGCCATACGTTCAAGCGATGTCGTAGAAATTATAAGCGATCTTTCTGTGTATAAGCTTCCGTTTATGCCTCCCTATATAGAAGGAGTCTTAAACCGCCGTGGTGAGCCTTTTACCGTAGTAAATCCCAATCCTATTTTGCAAGATAATCCCAATGCAGCACCGCCTGAAAAATCACTGTATATGATTTTTAAACGCTCAGATGATCAGCTGTCGCTCCATATTTCTGACATTCTCTTGTTTACAAAAATTGAAGATTCACATTTAAAACTTATTCCTGATGCAACAGAAGACAGTCTGCTTCTTGGAACTGTTGAGTATGAGGGTGAAGAAATTCCCGTGCTGAATCAAAATGCTTTTGAACTACTCATAAGGAAAGATTGTGGAAGCGTGTAATCATTTTACCTGCATATCATACAGCACAATTGATTTTCTCATTCACAGTAAATATATTCTTTTTGGAATATACCTTCATAATAAGATCGAAGACACGCACATCAGTTTTGAAAATGAAATTTTACCGCATATCAGTCTGGGGCCTTTTCTTGAAGAACACTTTTTTTGCAAAAGCATTCATGAGTGCAATGTTATGCTTATTATGCAGAAAAATGATTTTGACACGTCCTTACAAAACAGCATTGTAAACTATACGGGAACCGATTTTCCTATCAGCGGAAATTTTGCACTTTCTGTCAATTCTGACATTTCAACAAAAGTAATCGACCTTTCGATTTTAAACATGATACCAAAGGGAATAAGAGACAAGCAGATGAAATGCGGCGTACATGCAATCGGATTTTCAAAGCATAGCCTGATTCTTATTTCACCAGATAATTTGATTCGGACTGTTATTGGAGAAAACTCATGAAACTTGTAATTGTAGACAGTTCTGCCATCGTACGATCAATCCTTGAACAGAATCTCTCAGCACATTCAAACATACAGATACTTCATTCAGTTTCTAACTGTTATAAAATTCTAAAAATGCCGCTTTCAGATACTCCGGATGCCATTATCTGCGGCACTGATATACAGGATAAAACTGAACAGGAAGCTCTCGCCAGTATCTGCAATGAGTTGAAAATCCCGGTTTTGGTGTTAGCTCATGCCGATACGCCACTCCCCTTCTTTGCAAGTCTTATCGATAAAATTGAAAAGCCTGGTATAAATAATTATTCACCGGACTTCTTTACAAAACTTATAGAAAAGCTTTCAAAGCTTATTAACAAAAATACAAAATCAAGTTTAAAACAAGACAGCTTTAATGCATATAAAGTCCTTTGCCTCGGAGCTTCTACAGGAGGACCTTCGGCAATCGGTACTATTTTAAGTTCGCTCGGCACTCATTTTTCACTTCCTATTCTCTATGCACAGCATATTGAAATAGATAAAGACAAGCCGCTTGTCGACTGGCTTAACAGTGTATGTACAAATATCACAATTAAGCTTGCCGAAGACGGCGAGGAAGCGAAGCCCGGCGTTGTATATATGGCACCAGCCGACAAGCATCTCATCATCAGGTACATAAAATCCGACGGGACGCCTGTATTGCAGCTTTCTGATGAACCGCCGGAACATTATCTGAGGCCGGCGGTCAATAAACTGTTTAAGAGTGCCGCCGAAAAATTGCAAGGCGGTGTACTTGCCGTGCTTCTTACCGGAATGGGCGCTGACGGGGCTGCAGGGTGCAAAGCAATCTGCGAAAAAGGCGGCTGGACCATCGCAGAAGATAAATCTACCTGCGCCGTTTTTGGTATGCCGGCCGCCGCGATAGAAGCAGGCGCTGCAAAAGAGGTTTTACCGCGTACAGAAATTTCAAAGAGAATACTAGAACTGGTAACGAATGGGAAATAAAACAATAATTACTTTAACAGATGACATTCTCAATTCATTTATCTCAATACTGACAGAGTATACCGGCATTGTTCCGCGTGCAAGTCATCGTGACGGTATTAAAAGTTTTATTGAAAAGAAAATTTCCCAAAACAAATATTCTATTGAACAATACAAAACATTACTTTTAGAAGACAAATTTATAATAACTGAATTTGTTAATCAAAGTACCATAAACGAAACATACTTTTTTAGAGAAGAAAAACAGTTTTTACTCCTTAAAGAAAAACTATTTCCGCAATGGCATATAAAAAACGCCGGCAAAGAAATGAACATATGGAGCGCTGCATGTTCTTATGGGGAAGAAGCATATTCACTTGCTGTCATAGCATTACGCTGCGGCATCACGCCCCGTGTTACCGCAACAGATATTAATTCAAAAGTGCTGGAGCACTGTTCAAACGGAGTTTTTTTGGAAACCTCGCTCCGCTCCATCGACGGTGCAGCATTTCATCCTATGATCCGGTCCTATCAACGGGAAGACGGACGATTTGCTTTTCCGGAGAATATAAAGCAGCACATAAAAACACGGCGTCTGAATCTTGTTACGCTGGATTCGCTCATAAACAGCCCGGTATTGCCAAAAGAACAGGATTTAATTTTTATAAGAAATGTATTCATCTATTTTTCAATGGAGCTGAGAGCGCTCATACTTCGTCTTATTGCAGAAAACTGTCTTGCAGAAGACGGCTATCTATTTGTTTCAATGAATGAAATAGCGCAATTAGATCCGTCCATTGTTCCAAAGTGCCTCGAAAGAGTCTCTGATGGAAGCATTTTTTATTTTCATAAAAAAACATCAGGAGATATAATCAATGGCTAAAATTACTAATGATATAACCGAAAGTTACATTTCAGAAGTAAAAGATCTCCTGGAAAAAATTCTCAAAGACACTATCACGCTCAAAACAAATACAAATGATACAGAAACACTGAATCATCTGCTCAGAAATCTTCATACCATAAAAGGTAATTCAAGGATGTTGAATTACACCAGCATTGAAAGCCTTTCTCATGCTGTAGAAGATATTTATAAGAATGTCAAAGACTCAAAAATCAAGATTTCTGACCGGCTGGTAAAACTTGTCTTTGCCGTTGCAGATAAGATGCAGGAATGTATTTCGTCAATTCAAAAAACGGGAACAGATACTCAAAACATCGATATCTATCTGCAATATTGCGATAAGCTTGCCGCCGGTGAGCTTATTGATATTGATTCATTTACTTCTGAAATTACCAGCAAAAGCGAAAAAACGCTAAAAGATGATGAAGAAGAAACATTCGAAAGCCTGGGTGATATCCAGTCAATCAGAATCAAGCTTTCACGTGTAAACGAAATTATAGCGGCTTTTGACACAATGATTACCCGTGAATTCCATCTAAAAGCACAGCTTGCTGAACTAAAAAAACTGGAAGAAAAAACAGAAAACCGCGAGCTTTCAAAAATCCGTAAACAATTTGAAAACGATATATATGCTCTGGAAACTTCGATTTTTTCTGTTCAGGAAAAGGCATTCGACCTGCGCATGCTCCCCATGAATCTCGTGATTCATCCGCTTGAAATGACAATAGCGCTTGAAGCAATAAATCTGAATAAAAAAATCAAATGTGACATTCCGAAAACTGATATTGCCATTGATAAGGTTATTCTTGAAGAGCTTGGTGACATTCTTATGCATCTTGTACGGAATGCCCTGGATCATGGAATAGAACCTCCGGACGAACGCATAAAAGCCGGTAAAAACGAAGAAGGCACCATACGTATAACCTGTGAACGCGGGGCGCGCTATATTGAGCTGACGGTTGCAGATGACGGACGCGGGCTCAACTATGAAAAAATCCGTGAAAAAGCACTGAACCTGTATTCAGACCAGGCTGAAGAAATAAAACAGATGAGCGAAAAAGAACTGTCTCAATTTCTGTTCCAGTCCGGATTTTCTACTAAAGAAGAAGTTTCAGCACTTTCAGGGCGCGGTGTGGGTCTTGATGTGGTCTGGTCAAAGATGGAAAAAATCAAAGGCCGCATAAAAATTGAAAGCGAACAAGGAAAAGGAACTTCGTTTATTCTGCATTTTCCGCTTTCACTTTCAACGTTACAGGGACTTTTTGTTTTTTCAAATAAAGAAAAATATCTTATTCCGTCTCAGCACATTATTGATATTATTTACCGCAAAAAAACTGATTACACCGTTCTGCAGAATCAAAACTACATCAAGTTTGAAAATCAGCTTATTCCGTGTTTTCCGCTTTCTTCACTTTTTAAAGACCGCAAACTAGGACTTGCGCAGGATGAAGAACCAATTCTTATCGCTGAATATATGGAGCAGCGGATCGGTATCATTGTAGAACAGATTGAACAGTACGTTTCTTTGGTTGTCAAGCCGATGCCTAAAGGTCTCAGCGGCTGCTCAATTCTGCAAGGAATTGTATTCGACGAGCATTATGATATTGTCCCCATTCTGTATGTACCTGATATTTTGCAACGATTTAAATCGTTACGCGGCTACGACATAAAAAAATATGAAGCGGCGACACAAAAGAAAACAATCCGGATTCTTGTTGCAGACGATTCAACCACTTCGCGGGAAATTGAAAAATCCATACTTGAAGGCGCAGGCTATGTAGTCGATGACGCTTTTGATGGATTGGACGCTCTGGAAAAGGCAAAAGAAAAACAGTACGACCTTATTCTTACCGATCACGAAATGCCCCGTATGACAGGTCTCGTCCTGCTTGATAACCTGCGGCGTCTTGCACAGTACAAAGAAACTCCTGTCGTAGTGGTTTCCGCAGATCAAAGCCGTGCCCTTATTGAAGACTTTCAGCGATTAAAAGCCGATGCAATTATTGCTAAAAGTGATTTCAAACGGGGAAAACTTCTTCATGAAATACATGAGCTTTTAGGAGATCTGTGATGCCAAAGAAAATTCTTATTCTTGAAACTTCAGCAACAGTTCAAAAGCTCTTTACCAATACACTGGACGCTCAAGAGTACGAGCTTAGGTTTGAAGCCGATGAGCGGAACGTATATACCAGCATCTCTGATTATATGCCCGATTTATTTCTGATACATTGCGATACTCACATGATCAGAAGTTTTGAACTCATACAAATCCTTCACTCAATAGAGCAGCCGCTTTTCAAAAACCTTGCCATCGGTATGTATGCAACCGCACCATCAGCTTTGGACGTGTATTTTGCAAAGGAATGCGGGGCAAATGCCTTCATAAGGCTGAATGACAAGACACTTTTACAAGACATTAAAACACTTGCAGAAATTGAAACTCAGCCTAAAGAAACAATACAGAATGACAGGGGCACAAATACTGTTGATGAAAAACTTCTGCTAGAAAAAGCCGCTTCTTTGCTGCAAGGCAGTTCGTACAAGAATCTCATGCTCGCAAAAATGAATGATCTTGTAGAAAAGCTCGAAACTATCGAAGACATGATCCAGGAGTACCTGCTATTAGTCGCTCAAGTTTCTGAAGTTCCTCTTGCCGCCATGTACATAACCCAAAACGACGGCGGGCATGGATATTATGTCTGTGCAGATACCATCGGCCAAAAGGATATCAGCGATTTTTTAACAGTCTGTTCTACAGATTATGAGAAAAACCAGAACAAAGGTACCATATCTACTATTAAAGCAAAGCGGCTGCCATCGGGTACCATTCTGGAAAATTTTTATACCGACAGCATTCAACTCTCAAGTTATGAATACGGGGTCATCAAGACTGAAAAAACGGTTCTTGGCACAGTGCATATCGTAGCGCAAGGCAATATTATCAGCGACAATCACGCCCATTTTGATTTTTGTCTGCAGCATGCCGCACATGTCTTTGACAAAGCGCTGATGGTTGAAAAAAAACTGTTCTTTGAAAAACGCATCCGCCGTGCATTCAGCCGTTTTGTACCAGACCAGATTATCGACAGCCTTGTCCTTCAGTCAGACGAAACGAATAAAAAACTGGGAGTCGGAGAAACCCGCTCCGTTGCGATTCTTTTTAGCGATATCCGTTCATTTACCAATATCAGTGAAAAAAACAGACCTGATGTGCTTGTTGCATTTTTAAACCGCTATTTTTCTACAATGGTAGAAATCATAAAAAAGCACGGCGGTACCATAGATAAGTTTATCGGCGATGCGATTATGGCCGAATTCGGCACTCCGATAAGTTATGACGATAACTGCCGCCGCGCTATTATGGCTGCCTACGAAATGCGCGATGCCCTTTCTTCCGTTGAAATGGGTGACCTTGTTATGCCGGAAGGAATGACGTTCAACATCGGTATCGGCATACATTATGGCGATGTTATTGTAGGTTCAATCGGTTCTAAAGATAAAACTGATTATTCTGTCATCGGTGATAACGTAAATCTTGCTTCCCGTCTTGAAGGTCTTACAAAAACGTATGGCTCCCAGATTCTTGTAAGCGACAGTGTCCGTACAGATGCAGGAGAAAACGCGTTCTGTTTCCGACATCTTGATGATGTACGCGTAAAAGGTAAAAAGAATGCGGTTTCTATTTATGCGGTAGACCGCAGCGAAAATGAATTTCCTGCAGAATACAAAAATGCATATATAAAAGGCATGGAGCTGTATAAACAGGGTATCTGGCATCTTGCAAAAGATTACTTTTCAAAGGCGTTGGAAGCAGTATCCGGTGAAAAAGCCGCAAAACTTATGCTTGAACGTTGCGATGAGTTTATACACAATCCGCCAGAAAACTGGGATGGTGCCATTGCATTTATGACTAAATAGCGGGAACCATGAAAAACGTCAGTTGGTTCCGTAAAGAGGATACAAAGGAGGAGATATGAAATCTTTTAAAAAATATTTTTTGACTATATGTGCTGCAACATATACGGGAGTGTTTTTCTTAAGAATCTTTCATTATGGATTCATCTACGAGCATCCGATTTATATAATTACCGGCTGCGTCCCGACGGTTGTGATTACCTTTCTGCTTATTGTCGGTGCCTCGTTCTTTGAATGGCCGGTCCTTAATGGATTTGACAAAATCATAGCAAAAGGCAAAAAAGATAAAAATTCGCTCACAAAGAAAGATATAAAAAAATGCATGAAAGCGTACCGTGACTATGACATTATCATCATAATCGCCAATGCGATAGGCTTTCTGGTCGGAGCAGGCTCAACCGCAATAATTACTTCTGCAAAAGGAATCGCTCCCTTTAATATGATAACATTCATTCTGATAGAGATTCAGTCGGTTGCCACCGGTTTTATGTGCTATACAATCAATTATGTCCTTGTTAAAAGAATCTACATGGCAAATGAGATGCGGCAGATTGGCATAAAGCTGAGCGAAAACCTGCAGGGCGTGCAGAATGTTGCCATGTGGGCTTCGATTAATACAGCGGTAATAAATATGATTACCGTACCGTATACAATTATTCTTACTACCAAGGCAAACGGGTATGATACGTTCCTTAAATACAGTGCCATCGGCTGGTTAACAAGTCTTATTGAATTTTTTATTGTCTACAAAGTGATTACAAAGAGAATTCAAAACACTCAGAAAACTGTAAGCGATAATCTTCTGATAGAATCAACCACTCTGGCCGATGCTACAAAGCAGAGTGCAGAAACAAGCCAGAATCAAAGTGCCGCCGTAAAAGAAATCGTTGCAACCATGCAGGATTCTACAGTGCTTGCCAATAATATCGGCGAAAAAATTAAAGAAGTAACAACGCTTGCGGAGCAGTCACGTGATGCGGTTGTTTCCGGCAATCAGGCTTTGCAGAAAAATGTTGAGGAACTTCAGAACATTAAAAATACAAATATGCTTACCATTGATGGAATTAAGCAGCTGAATACAAAAATCAATGGTATCTGGGATATCATAAGCATCATAAATGGTGTTGCAGATAAAACTAAAATCATTGCCTTTAATGCCGAGCTTGAAGCTTCTAACTCAGGAGAAGCGGGAAAGAATTTTCATGTAGTCGCTACAGAAATCCGCCGTCTTTCTGACAACATTATTGACAGCATCAAAACAATCAGGGAAATAATTACAGAGATTCAGAAAGCTTCTGACACGTTGATTCAGGACAGCGAAAAAGGTACCACCCAGATTGACAGCGGCTACCAAAGCGCACGTTCGTTGGAAAATGAATTTGAAAGTATCATGCAGTCCTCACAAATCACGGCAGATAGTTCCCGCCAGATTTTGAGCAACGTTGAGCAGCTTACCGGGGCAAGCGAACAGATTTTTATTACGCTGCAGGATATTGCAAAGGGAATTGAACGATTTTCACAAAATATCACGAGCGTTTCATCCGCATCTGAAAACGTCAAGGAAATCGCCAGTTTACTGTAGGACACCTCAAACCATCGGCAGTATGCTGGCAGTATGCTGGCAGTATGCTGGCAGTATGCTGGCAGTATGCAGGCAGAATGCTGGCAGTATGCCCCATCTCCGGATAATGAACATTCACACGGCCAGGTGACAGCCTTCTCTCTAGCTAGAGAGAAGACACCTATCTAGCTAGAGAGAAGCTCATCATCCAACCGGATAGCCGCAGTGTATCCAACGGATACGCTGCGCAGAACACCGCACGAATTGCGCCCTGCAGCCGCTCCCGCGGCTGCAGGACACAAAAATTGATTTCCGTGCAGACCATGGCAGGCAAGTACTTAACCCCCGTAAAAAACGCACTATAATATACGATATGGCAGAGTTCACCTCAGAAAACTATTTTCCCTCGGAACTGGATCCGCGAACGTTTGAGCAGATGCTTTTTGATATGCAGGAAAAGACGGATGCTGTTCTTGCCTCATATATTAAAGAAGGCTACCTCGTCACTTTTGCGCGGCTGCTGCTGTATATGAGTCCTGACAAAGCAAACAAGATGCTTACAGAGCTTGATCAGGATACACGGCAAAAGCTCACCTTTTTGATGAACCGTGAACGCGGTAATACAAAAAGTATTGAATTCGAAGCAAAAACTGCATTTGCCGTAAGCAACTTTTCAGGATTCCAAGAACTCACCGCACTTGAGCAAAAACGCAGGGAACAGGTTGAGATAGACATGGCAGCTTTTAACGCTTTTGTGGAGCATAACCCGATCTTCGGAAATACACTCCGCAACATGCATTTTCCGTTCACCGAGCTTATAATGCTGGACGACCGCGCCATACAAAAAGTGCTGAGGGAAGTAGATTCTCAGGAGCTTGCAACTGCACTTTGCGGATGCGATCAGGAAGTGCAGAATAAGATTTTCAGGAACATAAGTGTACGGGCTGCAGAAGAATTACGGACACAGATCAGCATACGTGAAAAAAACGTTAACCTGCGGCTGATTGAAAACGCACAGGAAAAAATCTGCAGCATTATTCTCAGACTCGAAGAGTCCGGTGACATCGTATTTCCTTACGGTAGAATTTCACAAAGTGAAATTGATGAACTGCTTGGTGGGGCAGAATTATAATGTCAGGTATCATTACACAGTATTTTATCCGCAGATTCGGTTCTTCTCAGTTTGTTTCTTCAAAAGAACCGATATTTGACATACAGACCATTCCGGTAAAAACAGATGCTCTTGCCCGCACAGTACTCGCGTTTTGTTCTGAACACAGGCAATGGGAGCCGGCCGCTGTCGGTGAAAACAGCGTACGAACCGCCTGCGGCTCAGTAACGCAGGGAACCCCCGTTGAGATTGCAGACAAACCGTCTGCTCAGGAAGAAAACTACCAGTATCTGAACATAAGGAAAAAAGATATTAAACGGCGCAACAAATTCGTCAGAAACCTTGTCTTGACTGATTACCATACATATCTTCTTCTGGATAACAGCATAAAAAATGCCCGTGCAAAGGTCAAAAACCATCTGGATGAAAAAGGAGCGCCTAAAGACATAGTTTCATTTACGCTCACAACCAGCGAGCGGAACCATTCATTTGCACTCACATTCCAGACGCTTAACAGGGAGCTGACGGATTCACATCTGTTCAACCCGCTCAGGCCGCTGCCGCTCAAAAACAATACGATTCAAGGAAAAATCGGGATCTGTATATCAGCTAGAACCACCGCTGATTTTAACATTGAATTTCCTGCTTCAGCAATGGAACAGCTTCACTCGCTCCTGAATTCTTATGCAGGTAAACCGATTTCATGTAACACCTGCATACATGGAGAAGAACTGCTGACCGGAATCTGCCGTTTTCCATACGAACCGAACATAATCCGTATAGTAAACACTGCGGATACAGGACTGAAGTTTTCTGACGGGGAAGAAAATTCCAGCGACATCTATAATATTGTCTGCAATAAGCTCGGTATAAAAAGCTACCGGAGCCTGCGAAAAGCATTCTACACAAATCCGCTCTGTCTGCTGCTGATACGCCGGCTGAAGGAGTACTCTTTTACCGACACGAACATCATACAGGACATTCTTTGTAATGAAGCTTCCGTTCAGTTCCTGCAGCTGCCGCAGATGCCGCAGAAGTTTTTTACCCAATGGCTCATTAAAGAACGCGGAGAACGGCCTGCATGGAATGTACTGAAAAAAGCAGACTGGAAAACCGAAGAGTACTCGGACGCGCTCATCATGTTCAATACGTACTTTGCGCTGATCACTCCGGCAATGCGGGAGGACATCAGCAAGGACGGGCTTACCCTGTACCAGCACGACATACTGGCAAAGCTTGCAATTGACGCAGAAACGCAAAACGTACCGTTCACCTACAGCCCTGAGCAGCGGTCACTGGAATGTAACATTGACGGCTACGACTTTATGCTGCCCCTGGATTCACAGGAACTGCGGAATATCGGCAGCAATCTTCACAACTGTGTGGCTTCCTACAAAAAGCGGGTACTTGACGGCCGCTGCATCATTGTGTTTGCCAAAAAAGACAGGCAGTACCGGCTGTGCATTGAGCTGCGCGGCAAAGATGTCTGGCAGCAGAGGGCCGACAGAAACGCCACCCCCGTTGGAGAAGACCTGAAAGTGCTGACAAAGTGGGAACGAAAACATCAGCTGACATTCTCTGAAAACAGATTCTGACACAGTGTCTCGAAAATCAATTTTGTATTCCTATGCAGAAATTGGAAAGTAATTTTTTGCCCGGCAACTGCGGAGCCGGTTGCCTGCAACGCAAAACATCTGCAACCCCGAAGGGGGGAAGCCGTTTTGCGGGGCAGCCACCGGCGGGAGCGGTTGCCGGGCAGAAATTGATTTCCGTGCACAGCGGCGGGTTCTGCTTGACGGTGCAGACTGTTTATCCGTATATTTGTTATATATATAAGGAGAATTTCAATGGCTGATAAATCAGAAGGCTGCTCCCACAACTGCAGCAGCTGCGGTGAAAAATGCGAAAAGCGGGATTTTCATGTCGATCTTCGTCCCGGCAGCAAAGTAAAGAAAGTCATCGGTATTGTGAGCGGCAAAGGCGGCGTAGGTAAATCTATGGTCACCAGTCTGCTTGCCTGCAGACTCAGCAAAAAGGGAAAGCGCACGGCTATCCTTGACGCCGATATTACCGGCCCGTCCATTCCTGAGGCATTCGGCTTAGGCCAGATTCATGCCACCAGCAGCGATGACGGCCAGTCTCTGAACCCCGTCATTTCTGACAGCGGCATTCAGATTATGTCCATGAACCTGCTGCTTGAAAACGAAAACGATCCTGTTATCTGGCGCGGTCCGGTCATTGCCGGAGCGGTAAAACAGTTCTGGACTGACGTAAACTGGAAAGACGTGGACTATATGTTCGTGGACATGCCCCCCGGAACCGGCGACGTTCCGCTTACCGTGTTCCAGTCACTGCCGGTTGACGGCATCATCGTGGTTTCCTCACCCCAGCAGCTGGTACGTGTTATCGTAGAAAAAGCGGTCAAAATGGCGAACACTATGAACATTCCGGTGCTCGGTCTGATCGAAAACATGAGCTACGTAAAGTGCCCTGACTGCAACAAGGAGATAAAGGTTTTCGGCGAAAGCAATATCGAAGCTATCGCACAGCACTTCAACCTGCCCGTGCTTGCCCGTATTCCTACGGAGCGGGAAATGACCGCAGCAGTGGACAACGGTGACATTGAAAGCCTTGATGTAACCTATGTTGATCAGGCGGTGGATATCATCGAAAAACTCTAGGCACTATCTTTGTAAGCTGCAGCATGCGAAGCTTGCAGGAAGGAGAAACTGCTATGTATGGATATGGAATGGATTATACCTATATAATGTTCGTCATGCCGGCGGTCATACTCAGTCTGATCGCTTCATATATGGTAAAAAGCCGCTTTGCGTACTACGATAAAGTACGCAGCAGCCGCGGCATTACCGGAGCGCAGGCGGCGGAACTGCTGCTGCGGGCAAACGGTATCACCGACGTCAGAATCCAGCATATCAGGGGACAGCTGTCCGATAACTATAATCCGTCCACAAAAGTACTGAGTCTGAGCGACAGTACCTATGCCAGTGCATCCATAGCCGCAATCGGCGTGGCGGCCCATGAAACCGGTCATGCCATTCAGCATAACGTCGGCTACAGCCCGCTCGCGCTCAGAAGCAGTCTCGTGCCGGTTGCGAACATCGGCTCGCGGTTCGGGCCGATGCTTGCCGTAGCGGGAATTATTCTGGGTGCCTCCGCACAGAGCGTGTCGTCATTCCAGCTTTTTCAGCTTATCACGAACATCGGTCTGGTGCTGTTCGGCGGCGCGGTACTGTTTTACCTGATCACGCTTCCGGTGGAGTTCAATGCATCGTTCCGTGCCATGACCATTCTCAGGCAGACCGGAACGCTTGACAGCACGGAGCTTATAGGCGTACGCAAAGTGCTTACGGCGGCGGCCATGACCTATGTGGCATCAGCGCTCACCGCTATCGGCAGCCTGCTGCGGCTGATAGTACTGAGCAATAACCGCAGGCGGCGGTAGACGGTACTGCCGCCTGCGGCAAAAGCCGGGCGCGCTATACCCTGACCGTGCGCTCGCGGTCTTCGGGTACTTTTTCAAAATACTCTGACAGCAGCGAATACACATCCTCTATACAGGCGGCGTTCAGCAGCCTTGTCTTTATATAATGGGCAAAAGAAAAATTATCACAGTAATAGGCAAAGAACCGCTGCCACCGGCTTTTCCAGAATTCCGGCGGCTGGTATAGTTTCAGCGCGTCCAAAAACGCCAGGGCGGTGTCATACAGATTCACGGTAAAACCGCAGGGCATATCATTTCCCGTCTCCGCCGGGATAGCAGAGGCGGCCGCCAGTCCCGCCTGAATCTCGGCGAACACCCACGGCTTCTGCACCGCTGCCCGGCCGATCATAATTCCTGCACAGGACGGAGCCGCAGCCATTGCCCGCAGCGCAGATGCCGTATCCTGCACCGCGCCGTTAAGCACCACCTGCACGCCGTCACGGCTGTACCGATCGGCAAGCTGCTGCACATACTGCCAGCGCGGAAGCGCACGGTACTTTTCGCGCCGTGTGCGCGGATGCAGTGCAATGCGCTGCACGCCTTCCTGCACGAGCATATCAGTAAACGAAAAAAAGCTTTCGTCAGTAAAATCTTCATCACCGAGCCGGCATTTTACGCTCAGACGCAGCGGCTTCGGGGCGCCGGGTGCGGTACCATCATGCATGCTGCCACCGTGCGCGTCCTCAGCACGGGCACATGCGGCAGCCTGCAGCACGCTCCGTACGCCGCGCACGAGCTCCCGCGCCTGCTCACGAGGTTTGAGCATCCATGCAATGCCCGCGCCGGTTTTATAAATATCCGGCGCACTGCATCCCATATTCAGATCAACGCCGATACCGCCGAGCCGGGCCACCAGCTCAGCAGCCTGTATTATGGGGTCGGGACGGCTGCCCGTAAGCTGCCATACGATTTTTTCAGGTACGGGACCGGACAGCACATAATATTTTTCAAACGGACCGCCGTTAAGCAATGACGGCGCATGAATCATCTCGGTATAATATTCATCACAGCCGCCGAAACGTTCCGTCACCATGCGGAACGCCTGATGGCTTACGGTTGCCATAGGGGCGCAAATTAACTGCATTGCGTGATTATACAGGGAAATCCGTTTTGAGTACAAGCAGCACGCAGGCACGGAAATCAATTTTTGTGCCCGGCAGCCGCTCCCGCCGCGGTAAATCTGATGGTACTTTTCGCTGAAAAACGCTATAGTATATGGCACATGTATGAGATTGAACTGAAGGCACATGCCGCAGACCATGCGGCGGTTTTGGAGCGGCTCAGGGAGCACTGCCGCTATCAGGGCAAAGTGCAGAAAGACGACACATATTACCACCTGCCAAAAGGTGACGGTCATATCACCGCCCGTATCAGGCTGGAAACATCGGACGGCGGCACCACCTGCTGTCTGACGTACAAACGCAAGGAGCTGCGGTACGGCGCTGACGGTGCACAGGTGGCAGGTGATGCAGCCGGTGCAGCTGATACGGGAAAGGCATTTGCCTACGAAGTGAACGAAGAAAAAGAATGTACGCTTTCCGACCCGGACGCGCTGGAGACGCTGCTCACCGACAGCGGCTTTACCGTCTGCCGCAGAAAGCATAAGACCGTGTACGGCTTTACGGCCGATACCCCGTGCGGACAGGCGCATCTGGAGCTGTGCACCGTGCCGCCGCTCGGAGATTTCCTTGAAATAGAGATTATGTCACCTACAAACGATGCCCAGACCGTAGCCCGCATCCGCTCGGAGCTGGAGCGGCTGCTGACCCAGCAGGGCATTCCGCTCAGCGCCGTGGAGCCGCGCCAGTACAACGAAATGCTTCAGAAATACGCCGCGCAGACGGAGACACAGTAAGCGCAGATGTATATAATAGAAAAACTTTCACGCCATATCTGCAGGGAAGCAAGTTCACCACGGCATACCGCCATTTGCAAAGTTATGAGGAGAGCACAATGAATCAATGCCCGAAATGCGGCGCACTGGTGCTGATCACTCAGGGCTTTGAGTGCCCTGAATGCGGCCAGTTTACCTGCGATTCCTGCTTTGACGAAGCTACGGGCATGTGCACTGCCTGCGCTGCCGGCAGAACTGCCGCCAATGAAAAAGAGTATGTACAGGCGCAGCAGCTTGAGCGCGAGGTTAAAAGCACCGGCAATGACGAGGACAAGCTTACCCTGTACGAGGAGCAGCTGTACGCGCAGGCACTATCACTGTTCCACTATGCCATGTACCAGCATTTTGGCAAGCCGTCATTTCTTGACCAGGCGCGCAGTATTGCCGACTCCTTCACCGCTGCGGACGATACGCTGACAAAAAGCTATCAGGAAAAGCTGCGCCTGCTGCTCGATGAAGCCGCCGGGCATTCCCGCCCCGCCCCTGATGCCGCATACTGCGCGGGCTCTCCGATCTACTGTACCGGCACATCGAATCCTTATATAAAGAGCTGCAGAATTCTTGCAGGCGGCTATGACGGCATTACGGTACAGGAAAACAGCTGCCAGAACGTTGAAGAATGCGAGATAGCTTTGAATGAGTGCAATATATACGGACACAAAAGAGCTCCGGGTATTATGGCCGGGGACAATGCAGATCCGCATATTACCGCATGCGATATTCATGACAATATTGAAGGAATATGGACAATCAACGGCAAAGGCAAGTATACTGACTGCAAAGTCCATGACAACGTACGCCACGGCATCCACATAAAAGACACGGCCACTCCCTATATTTCCGGCAGCATCTGCAACAGCAATAATTGGAGCGGAATTTCGATTGCGGGCGGCGCAAATGCAACGTTCCATCAGTGCACCGTACGTGACAACGGCAGGAATGACGGCGACAAGGGTAATCCACAGCCGGGCGTGATTGCGCTGGAAGCCGCAAAGCTTCACATGAGCTCATGTGAAATAAAAAACAATGCTTGGTACGGCATACAGCTGATGGATGAAGCATCATGCACCCTTAGAAACATCGTTATCGTCCGGGCGGCGGTACGCCGCCGGGATTTTATAAGGAGCTACCATGTTTAACAGAGCAAAGTACAAAGCTGCGGCACGGGAGCAGCTCAGAAACAGATGGAAAACGCCCGTGCTTATGACGCTTGTAAGCGGCATCATCGTCTTTATACTGCAGCTGCCGAACAGCGTCATGCAGAAGCTGAATACGGCGCAGACAATCCATGACGTACAGACCTCCGGCAGTGCAGTGCTACACTACAGCGTACGTGTGGCGCAATCAAATCTGTTTTCCCTGCTGCAGCTGACCGGTGCCTGCATTTTCGGCATCATTCTGTTTGCAAACGTCACGGTGTATATGCGTATGGCAGGCTCATATACGCAGGTAACGTTCGATGACTTTATAGCAGGATTTGCAAAATGGGTACGCGGCCTGCTGGCATACCTGTGGTTTGCACTGTGGGTGCTTATATGGATATGCGTGTTCTTTTTCCCCGGTATCGTCAAAGCCTATGCGTATTCACAGATGTTCTTTATTCTTGCAGAATACCCGGGTGTAAACGTACGGCAGGCCATGCGGATCAGCAAGATAATCACGAACGGCCACAAAGGCGACCTGTTCGTCATGGGGCTGAGCTTTTTCGGCTGGATGCTGCTCTGCGGACTCAGCTGCGGTATCGGCTACCTCTGGCTTATTCCTTATATGTCCATGTCGTATACAAACGCATATAAGGCCATGAAAGAAGAGGCGCTGCATTCAGGCAGGCTCAGCACACAGGATCTTTTTAGCCCTGACAGTGTTTTCGGCAGCTGATAATCAGCTGATACAACACCGGAACAAAACAACAGAGGTTTTAGTATGGACGATTTTAACAAAGATACAGCTGACACCGGCAGCAGGCTGCCGGTACCTTCCAACGGCAGCCATAACAAATCTCCCAAAAAGGGACTCATCGTGCTGCTGTCGGTTATCGGCGCAGCATTGCTCACCAGCATTGTCTCTATGATACTCATCTATAAAAGTGCGGGGGCGGCTCCGCAGCAGGCCGAACCGGTACCGCAGCAGACACGTCCCGATGCCATACCCGACAAACCGGCGGACAATCCGTTCGACCAGTTCAAGGGCGGCACCTTTATCAAAAAGCTCGAAAAGAGACGTCCGTCCGGTGACTATATCGCCGTTCTGCATATCGTGGGCGTCATACAGGACAAAAACAAAACCTATAATCAGGCATGGCTGCTGAACACCATAGACGATCTTATGGACGACAGCCGTAACAAGGCCATCATGCTGTACATTAATTCTCCGGGCGGCGGCGTGTACCAGGCGGACAACGTGTATCTTGAGCTTGAAGCATATAAAAAGACGGGACGCCCGGTCTACGCCTACATGGGGCCGCTCGTGGCCTCGGGCGGTTATTATATAGCCTGCGCCGCAGAGCATATCTGCGCAAACCGTAATACGCTCACCGGCTCCATCGGCGTTATAGCCGGACAGTCAATGGACGCCACGGGGCTTATGGACAAGATCGGCATTAAATCAACAACCATCACCTCAGGCCGGAACAAAAACATGATGAATTTTAACGCTCCGTTCACCGACGAGCAGAAAGCCATCATGCAGGCCATAGCGGACACCGCCTATGACCAGTTCACCGGCATTGTGGCTGATTCCCGCAAGATGCCCATAGATACCGTGACGGAGCTTGCGGACGGCCGTCTGTACACCGCACGGCAGGCTGAAAGCAACGGGCTCATAGATGAAATCTGTACCTGGGAACAGGCGATCGACTCGCTCATCAGCGACAAGAAGCTTGACGAGAACTGCAGCATAGAGCATTACCGGTATGAAGAAAAAACCTCGCTCTACGACTATATGACGGGCGCGGCTGCTGCGATCTCAGAGGTGTCTGCGGCGGTAAAAAACGGCACGGTGCTCCGCCTTATCACCGGGGCGTTCACACCGCAGCTTACCTACCCGGCCGCATACTATGAGCCGTAACCAGATACAGCATGTCAATACTTTGTAAACTAATGTAACCGAATATCAGCAAAATAAAAAAAACTTGCATTGCACCAAACTGCGTAGTATACTTTCTAACTAGGATGTATTATACCGCGAAAATGTTTTTAAGCAGGTCGCGGGCACAAAACTGCCCGCGTTCCGCGTTTAAAAACAAGGCACCATTCCACCGGAATGACCATAATACAACCCAATTTTACATCATGTAAGTTCATACAGGAGGAATTTATTACATGAAAAAGAGCATCTCAAAAATTTTAGGAACGGCGGCAGTTCTTACGGCAGCAGCAGTCATGCTTGCCGGATGCGCTAAAAAAGAGGCTGCACAGGGCGGCGCAGAGGCAGCTGCACCGAAAAAGGTAGAAAAGAAAGTCATCAAAGTGACCACCAAGTTCGTCGACAACGAGCAGACTGCAAAGTCTCTGGTTAAATTCGTGGAAGGCGTCAATTCACGCTCAAACGGTTCACTTGACCTGCAGCTCTTCACCGGCGGTACCTTCCCCTACGGCAAGGACGGTATGGAGCTTATTGTAAACGGCGGCGACGTCATTCAGTGCGACGGCATCAACTTTATCGCCGACTACGTACCTGACTATGATGCAGTTACCGGTCCTTTCCTGTACCGTTCATTCGACGAGTACATGGCTATGACCAAAACCAAGCTTATACAGGATCTGAACGAGCAGGCACTGCAGAAGGGTATCCGCGTCATGTCTCTTGACTGGGTATTCGGTTTCCGCAGCATGATGACCAACAAAGTGATCAAAACTCCCGCTGACATGAAGGGTCTTAAGATCCGCGTTCCCACCAGCGCAGTATACACCTACACTCTGGAAGCCATGGGTGCAAGCCCCATCGGTATGCCGTATCCTGACACCTACTCAGCAATTCAGCAGGGCGTTATTGACGGTGTAGAAGGTTCAATCCTCACCTACTGGGGAACCAAGCAGTATGAGAACGTACACAAATATTCTCTGACCCGTCACATTCTGGGCGTTTCAGCAGTCTGTATCTCAGAAAAATGCTGGCAGAGCCTGACTTCAGAGCAGCAGCAGATTATCACCGAAGAGCTTGCAAAAGCTACCAAGGACAATCTGGACGAGACAAACAAGCTTGAGTCAGAATATGCAGATGACCTGCAGAAGAACCTCGGCGTAGAGTTCAACGAAGTTGACGCCGATGCCTTCGAAAAGGCCGCTGCCGTCGTCTACACCAAGTTCCCCAAGTGGACGCCCGGTATCTACGACAAAATCCAGGCAGAGCTTGCTACTATCAGAGCTAATCTGAAGAAATAAGCATCACCGGTCCCGTAAAACAGAGAACCGTCCGGTATTCCCGGACGGTTCTCTTTGCCTTAAACGAGGAGAGTTAAACTTTGAGATTTGATAAAAAAGATTTAAAAGACAATTTCGAGCTGTACATCGGCGGTATTTTCATCACCATTACCGTCTGTATCGTTATAATGAATGTCTTTACGCGGTATGTGCTTAAGTTCACCTACTCATGGTCAGAAGAAGTATCAGTCGGATGCTTTGTATGGAGCATCTTCATGGGAGCCGCCGGCGCATTCAGAAAAAAGATGCTCATGGGCGTTGATTTTCTTTTACAGATAACCTGGGGCAAAGGCCGTGCCTTTATAGAGCTGCTGAGCAACCTGCTTGTGTTTGCATGCTCAGTCACTATGTGTATTCTGTCCGCCGTCTATATGTCAAAAGCTTCCAAGCTGACGGACGCGCTCCGCATTCCCTACAAGTTCATTTACGTATCAGTAGTTCTTGCGTTCATCATGATTTCTATTTATGCGCTGATCAATTTCGGGCTTAATATTAAAAAGATTCTTACACGGAAAAATAAGGCTGTAAAAACAGCTCCGGAGGTGAAGCAATGATTTTTACCCATCCAATGTTCCCCATTGCGATCCTGTTCATTCTGTTCTTTCTGAATGTGCCGATCGCACTGTCGCTTATCGGAGCGTCACTGTACTATTTTATTTTCATCAACACCAGCATCCCCACGAACATGGTGGTGCAGCAGTTCGTAACTGCGGTTGAATCATTCCCGTATCTGGCAGTTCCCTTCTTCATTATGCTGGGATCCGTCATGAACTACTCAGGCTTGAGCACGCGGCTTATGGACGTGGCAGAAGTGCTTGCCGGACACCTTAAAGGCGGTCTTGCACAGGTAAACTGTCTGCTCAGCGCCCTTATGGGCGGTATCTCAGGTTCTGCCAACGCCGATGCGGCCATGGAATCAAAGATCCTTATTCCCGCCATGCTTGAAAAAGGCATGCCGCTTGATTTTGCCTCAGCGGTTACGGCTGCATCATCATCGGTCAGCCCCGTTATTCCGCCGGGAAACAACCTGATCATCTACGCGCTTATTGCAAACGTAACGGTAGGCGATATGTTCCTTGCAGGCTATACGCCGGGTATCCTTATGACGCTTTCGCTCATGGTAACTGTGTATATCATTGCCTGCCGCAAGCATTATGATCCCTCCCGTGACCATATGGCCACCCCGAAGGAAATCGGCCTTCAGATATTCAGATCCATCTGGGCACTGTGTATCCCGTTCGTCATCATCCTCGGCATGCGCATGGGCGTGTGTACGCCTACGGAAGCAGGCGGCGTAGCAGTTCTGTTCGCGCTTGTAATCGGCATACTCGCCTACAAGCAGCTTAAGCCGCACCACATTCCGCTCATCATCAAAGAGACCGTACAGAGCACGGGTTCTGTCATGCTTATCATCGCAGCCGCAAAAGTATTCGGCTACTACATGACCATGGAGCGTATTCCCCAGATGATCACCGCAGGTCTTTTGAACATGACGCAGAACAAGTTCGTACTGCTCATGGTCATCAACTTGATGCTGCTCTTTATCGGCATGTTCATTGAAGGCGGCGCCGCGCTGGTTATTCTGGCTCCGCTGCTCGTTCCTGCCGTCATGTCTCGCGGCGTTGACCCGCTGCACTTCGGTGTTATCCTCATCGTCAACATCATGATCGGTGGTCTTACACCGCCGTTCGGTTCGATGATGTTCACCGTCTGTTCTATAGTCAACTGTAAGTTCCAGGATTTTGTAAAGCAAGTCTGGCCGTTCATCATCGCCCTGCTTGTAGTTCTGTTCCTGGTCACCTACTCAGAGAACATCGCTCTGGCAATTCCGAAGCTGTTCGGCTACGTACCGATTCACACCGGTCTGCGGTAGCTGACACCGCTCGTGCGGAAAAATAAAACGCCCCCGGTACGGCACTTTTACGGTGTATGTACCAGAGGCACAAAAAAAATGCCGCAGCTCTCTGCGGCATTTTTTTTGCCGGCAGGCTATTTCAAGTATGAGCCGATTTCTTTCAGGTCGGCAAAAATTGCGTCAGCACGAACTTCGGACTCGCGCACCGTGTTCATGTCAGCTTCGCCGGAAAGGACAAGCAGACCGTGCGCACCGTTTTTCACGCCGGTGGCAACATCGGTATACAGACGGTCGCCTACAAAGGCAATCTCATCGCGCTTCCAGCCCGTGCGGTGCACCACCATGTCAACGGTCTCACGGTTCGGCTTACCGAGCACCTTGGGACGTCTGCCGCCTGCTGAAGCCGCGAACATATCAAGGAATGAACCGACGTCCGGAATAAAGCCGCCCTGTACCGGGCAGTTATAGTCCGGATGCGTGGCCAGATAAATCTTGCCTTCACGGATATAATCAGCAGCACGCGTAATTTTCTCATAATTCAGAGTGGTATCAAAGCCAATAACCACAATATCAGCGCCGTCCTGCACAAGCTCTATGCCGGCCGCCTTAAAATCATTGATAAGCAGTTCGGTGCCCACCAGATACACCTTTTTACCCGGATAATTAGTCTTAAGATA
Source organism: uncultured Spirochaetaceae bacterium (assembly GCA_902783245.1). Taxonomy (GTDB): domain Bacteria; phylum Spirochaetota; class Spirochaetia; order Treponematales; family Treponemataceae; genus Treponema_D. The sequence goes on from CACZQF010000074.1 coordinate 41,787, forward strand.
TTCTATGGTCACATCGCCGCTTGTCATAATCTGGCTGCGGTCTATGATACAGTCCATTTTTTTCAGCTTTTCGATATACTTTTCGCCGTTCTTTGACGAGTTATTAGTAAAGAAGATAAAATCCCGGCCCGTTTCTTTTACGCGCCGCAGGAATTCCAGACTGCCGGGCAGTATGCTGTCGCTCAAATAAAACGTGCCGTCCATATCAAGCACAAAATGGCGGCATCCGGCAATCAGACCGGGTATATCAATATCCTTGTTCCACTCATCAACTTCTTTTCTATCAAACATACGTTCTCCTGATATTGTCTAAAAAATCTGCGCCGGAAGCATTAACCGGATACGACAGATATATGAATAAATAATCATATTTTTTATGCAGCCTGTCAACAGAATCAGCTGACTGCGCAGTCTCTTAAAAGGTGACTCAGCTGTGCACCAAAGGTGACTCACCTTTTCACCGCAGCCGACTCACCTCCGTTATAACGGCTCATCCCCGTCCATTTGAAGACACCGTCTGATAAGCGCATAGGAAAATCCATGTGCGGTCAGATATGCCGCAGCCTTGTCATCTGTTTTTTTCTGACGGCGGCATTTTTCAAGTGCCTTGCGGCAGAGCGCCTCCTCATCATGGGATTCAAAATATTCATCCAGCGCAGCGTTTGCCGTAGCGCGGTCAATTCCGCGGGAAGCAAGCTCCGCGCTGAGCCGGGTACGGCCTTCGTAATGCGAGATACTGCGCATATTGAGCCATGAGCGGGCAAAACGCGCATCGGACAGATAAGAGCGCTGCTCAAGATAATCCAGCGCTTTTTGAATATGAGCTTTTTGAAATCCTTTGGCGCTGAGCTTACGCACCAGCCCGAGCCTGCTCTGCTCCGCCCGTGCCAAATAATCAAGAGCCTTACGCTCGGCAGCACATGCCAGCCCGGCATCCAGAATATCATTTTCAGCATCGCCTGTAAAAACAGCTCCGGCAGTAATGCTGTCCGCACTCACCAGCATCAGATAGTCAGGCCGTATAAAAAAAGAAGGCCCTGCGCCGGTTGTCAGTTTTAGGCAACCATGCAGGACCTGCTCGACAGAAACAATATCCAAAAGCTTAGCGCTTGCTGAACTGGAATCTTCTGCGTGCGCCGCGCTGGCCGTACTTCTTACGCTCGACCATACGAGAATCGCGTGTCAGATATCCGTTAGCTTTCAGTGCAGTGCGATTATCGGGATCAATCTGAAGCAGAGCGCGTGAAACGCCGTGCAGACAGGCAGCTGCCTGACCGTTCATACCGCCGCCGCAGACATTGATAAGGATATCAAACTTGTTGTCGTTTGAAGTAACCAGAAGCGGCTGACGAACCATACGGGTCTGCTCTTCGGTCACAAAGTATTCCTTAACATCTTTTCCGTTTACTACGATTTTACCGGTTCCCTCACGTACGAAAACACGGGCTACAGCGGTCTTTCTTCTTCCTGTTCCAATAGCAATATTTCTTACCATAACTTTTCAGCTCCTAAATTACACATCCATCGGCTGGGGGTTCTGTGCCGCATGCGGATGTTCGCTGCCGGCATAAATCTTGCAGTTGCCCATAAGAGCACGGCCAAGGCGGTTATGAGGAAGCATACCGCTCACAGCAAGACGGACAGGATCTTCAGGATGTCTTTCGATCAATGTCGCAAAGTTATTAGCTTTCAGACCGCCCACAAAACCGGTGTGGCGGTAGTACATCTTGTCTTCGGTTTTGTTGCCGGATACAGCAACTTTGCCTGCATTGATGATAACAAGATAGTCACCCATATTCTGGCTGGGTGTAAAGGAAACCTTGTCCTTACCGCGGAGAATTGCGGCTGCCTTTGCGGCAACACGTCCCAGCGGTTTGCCCGCTGCATCAATGATGTACCATTTGCGGGGCTGTTCACTTTCATTTACGAAAATAGTTTTCATGTATATACCTTACTAAAACCAAATAAAGTTGCTGCCTCGGGACATTGCATCCTGCCCTTTGGCAAGCAGACGTGAGCAAAACGCCTGCTTATATACGGGGACTATTACTATACGGAATTCTGTCAAAGAAGTCAAGGTATTTGAGCACGAGTTCATGATCTTCTGCACTATTTTATCTATATAATACATACAGCCCGCAGTGTCAGCTGCGCGTGCCTTGCTATTACCTGATTTCAGCAGTATAATACTAACAATATTATTAATGGAGATAAATATGGCAGCAGTTATCATCGGTATTCTGCTTATAGCATTTACTGTGTTTTCAGTGCTCCCCGGCTGCTTGAACTGGGGTTCCTATGTCGTTGCATTCTTAAAGGGCTGTGCACCCGTACTGGCCGCCTTTGTAGGTCTGATTTCTATCTTTATCGGCGCAGCCGATATAAAGGACAAGCAGGAAGCAAAAAAAGAAGAGCAGGCTGCGCTTGCTCAGGAAATGCAGGATAAAAAATAAGGGCACCTCGCTCGAAGTACCCTTAAAGGTGCGCGGCGCTCCTCATGAGCTGCCGCCGCCTTCACCCCGCCTTATAACCACCCTTCTATTCCGCGGCACTATTCTGTTTAATGGTGCTAAAAATGAAAATATAACTAAAAAACAGCTTGACAAAACCGGGTATTCACTGCAATGTAATGGTTACGCAGTTTTCCGTTTCAGAACGGCGCACCTGCTTCCCTTGCACAGGGAAGCTGACTTCACTGACCTTCGATAAGGAGACATGATTGAAAGGCAGTCAGGTTACGATTCAGCACGTGTCAAAGAGCTTCGGTGATTTTCATGCTCTTGACGACATTAATTTTACGATCCAGCCCGGAGAATTCTTTTCTCTGCTGGGTCCGTCAGGATGCGGCAAAACCACGTTGCTCCGCATTATTGCCGGTTTTGAAAGCCCTGATGAAGGTGCCGTTCTGTTCGATGATACGAACGTCATTCCGTTCCCTCCGGACAAGCGTCATTCAAACACCGTATTCCAGACCTATGCACTGTTCCCCCATCTGTCAGTCTATGACAACGTGGCATTTCCGCTGCGGCTGAAAAAGATGGACAAGCAGGCTATAGATGAAAAAGTCCGCTCATACCTGCATCTGGTACAGCTGGACGATCATATTTTTAAAAAGCCAAACCAGCTTTCCGGCGGCCAGAAGCAGCGCGTCGCCATTGCGCGCGCCCTTATCAACGAGCCCAAGGTACTGCTGCTGGACGAGCCGCTGTCTGCCCTTGATGCCAAGCTCAGGGCAAACCTGCTCATCGACCTGGACAATCTGCATGATAAAATCGGCATTACGTTCATTTATGTTACGCATGATCAGAGCGAAGCTCTGTCCGTTTCCGACCACATAGCGGTCATGAACAAAGGCCACGTACTGCAGGTAGGTACGCCCTTTGAAATTTATGAAAGCCCCGCCACGCAGTTCGTAGCTCAGTTCATCGGCGAGACGAATCTGTTTGAAGCTCAGGTGGTGGACTGCATTCCGCATGCGGTGCCGGGTGCCAGCGACGACTATATGGTGACGCTGAACGTACCGTATCTGGGCAAGCAGGCTCCGCTGCCTACCGACACGCCTGAGATGGCAAGCTCAGACAAATATATGATGGTCACGGACTACGAGCCTACAGAAAAGGGCCAGAAAGTCGCCTTTACCATCCGTCCTGAAAAAATCCGCATCACCACGGAAACGCCTGATGTACACGGACGTACCGACATCAACGTGTTCAAAGGCGTGGTCGAGGAGCCGGTTTATTCAGGCTTCCAGTCAAAATTCTACGTCCGGCTTGAAAACGGCGCGCTTATCACCGTGTTCAAGCAGCACATGAACTACCTTGACGACGGTCCGGAAATCGCATGGAAAGATTCCGTCTACGTCTCATGGTCATCAAATGACGGCTACATTGTCGAGGACATTGAGAAATGACATCACAGGAATCAAAGCCACCTGCAGGCGCAACAGGCTATAAAGCAATCAATCCCGGACCTGTCTACGCATGGCCCATGGGAGTCTGGTTCATTATATTCTTTATCGCGCCGCTTGTGATCATCATCACCTACAGCTTTCTGAAAAACGGACTGTACGGCGGTGTAGAATGGAAATTCTCGCTTAAAGCATACCGTCAGATGCTAAATCCTAAATACGGCGTGCTCGTTATCAGAACACTGAAAATATCCGCATGGTCCACGGTCATCACTATTCTGCTGGCCCTGCCCTGCGGCTACGCCATGGCACGCAGCACGCGGCAGACGCTGCTGCTGTTCCTGGTGATCATTCCGTTCTGGACAAATTCACTTATCCGTATATTCGCATGGATGTCCATACTGAACAACGACGGTATTGTGAACCAGGTGCTCAGGGCACTGCATCTGACAAAGACCTACGTAAAGCTGCTGTATACGCCGGGAGCGGTCATCATGGTGTCAGTGTATATGTATCTGCCCTACGCCATACTGCCGATTTTTACGGCCATTGACCGCTTTGACTTTTCGCTGCTTGAGGCCGCCCGGGATCTGGGCGCCACTAAAATGCAGTCCATGATCAAAGTGCTTATTCCCAATATAAAAAGCGGCATCATCACCGCGCTGATATTCACGTTCATTCCTATCTTCGGTGCCTATACGGTGCCGCTGCTTGTAGGCGGCATGGACTCCTACATGCTCGGCAACATCATCGTTGATCAGGTGAACCGTCTGCGCAACTGGCCGCTGGCCTCCGCATTCTCCATGGTCATTACCGTGGTAAGTACGGCAGGTGTCATGTGGGTGCTCATCTCCAATAAAAAAGAGGCGGATCTGCATAAAACCTCAGGAAAAGAAGAGTCATACGTGTCGGAAATCGCAGCGCAGGCAGCAGGCACGGCCGCGGCTAAAGCAGCTTCTGCGGCAGGAAAAACACAGGAGGCGCGGTCATGAACATAAACTCATATTTTGCGCTCAGACGCTCCCTCAAAAAAAAGCCGCCGATGCATGAGAACGCAGTCCATGCGCGCCGGTCTTGGAAGCGGCATAATCCCGTGTTCTCGTTTTCTAAAACGGTGCTGTACGCCACACTGCTGTTCCTGTTCATACCGCTTGTCATCATTATTTTTTACTCGTTCAATCAGAGTAAAGGCAATGATTTTACCGGCTTTTCCCTTGTCTGGTACCACAAGCTGATTTTCGGCTCAAACGACCTGTGGGCGGCGCTGCTTAACAGCGTAATCGTAGCCCTCAGCTCCGCCGCAGTGTCAACACTGCTCGGTACGCTGGCCGCCATCGGAATCAACTGGTACCGTTTTAAGGGCCGCTCATTTATCCAGACCATCAGCTTTCTACCCATGGTTCTGCCGGAAGTTATTATCGGCGTTTCCATGCTCATATTCTTCAGCGGTATAAAAGTACCGCTGGGGCTGTTCACCATCTTTGCGGCGCACACGACATTCTGTCTGCCCTTTGTATTCCTTATGGTGAGCTCCCGTATTGATGAATTCGATTTTTCTATTATAGAGGCATCGCACGATCTGGGCGCCACAGAAGCTCAGACCATGCTGCTCGTAGTGCTTCCCGCCATTATGCCCGGCATTCTGTCAGGCTTTATGATGGCGGTGACCATGTCGCTTGAGGACTTTGTAATCACATTCTTTGTCTCAGGCCCCGGATCCACTACGCTGCCGCTGTATGTATATTCTATGATCAGATTCGGAGTTTCTCCGGTCATCAATGCACTTTCATTCGTCATGATTCTGGCCACCTGCGTCATCGCATTCGCGCTGCGTAAAGGCCTCAAGAGCTTTGCGGCAAGCCACTAGGCGCTGCAAGCAGGTTTCGGTACCCGAAGCATAAACGCGCAGGCTGTTACACCCAAACGTTTATGCTCCGGCGGATACACGCAGGCATCATGTCCGCGCGGCTTCACTGGGGTGCAGAGCACTGGGGTGCAGAGCACTGGGGTGCAGAGCACTGGGGTGCAGAGCACTGGGGTGCAGAGCACTGGGGTGCA
>CACZQF010000075.1 GCA_902783245.1 uncultured Spirochaetaceae bacterium
CCTGCTGTTAAGAAGTTTGTCAGTTCATTCAAGGCTAAGTTTAACGAAGCACCGAACTCCTTTGCGGTATTGGGATATGATAGTGTTTACATGCTGCGTGATGCAATTGTCCGGGCTGGCAGTTCAGATCCTACTGCAGTAAAAGATGCTCTTGCTAAAACTGACGGAAACTATGTTACCGGACACCTTACGTTCAACGAAAAGCGTAACCCGATAAAATCGGCTGTAATGCTTGAGCTTGTGCGGGATGCAGACGGCAAGCTGGTGACAGCTTACAAAACAACAGTAAATCCGTAAAAGGCTGTTGGAAACTGGTTGTAGCTGTTAAACGTGCAAAGAGGCACTTATTCCGTACAATAGTTCTGGGATAAGTGTCTTTTTTATTTGTATTCCCTGAAAAATGCAGCATTTTGAGGGAGAGCTGTGACTATACAGCAGTAACTGTATGATCATACTGCTTATTTACTTAATAACTTGTGTATTGTAAAATAAATAAATTGAGCATTTACAAGGAAATGTGGAAGTACCGGAGGCAGATTTGAATACCGGATTGATTTTTTTACAGCAGCTTATAAATGGATTGTCCTTAGGCAGTATTTATGCATTGATTGCCCTTGGATATACCATGGTATATGGAATTGTCAAGCTGATTAATTTTGCTCATGGCGATGTAATGATGGTAGGCGCATATACCGGTTATTTTGTACTGCTGGCTTTAGGGGCAAATGTGCCCGGAATGGCCGCAGCATTTATAGCGGCCATGGTAGTATGCGGTGTACTGAATGTTGTCATTGAGCTGTTTGCATACCGCCCGTTGAGGGATGCTCCTCGTCTTAACTCTTTAATTACGGCAATAGCAGTAGAACTCATTCTTCAAAACGGAATGAGAGTTATTCCGTTCATCGGTGCTGATCCCCGACAGTATCCGACCATGAAAATACAGAATTTTACGTTCGGTCCGTTGTCAATTTCAAACATACAGCTTGTTGTTATTGTATTAAGTGCAGTTCTTATGGTCGTTCTGAATTATATAGTAAATCATACCAAAACAGGCAAAGCAATGCAGGCCGTGAGCTTTGACATGCAGGCTGCCAGCCTTATGGGAATCAGCGTAAATAAAACCATATCCTTTACTTTTGCGTTGGGAGCCGTTCTGGCCGGTGCAGGCGGTATTCTGTACGCAACCGCGTATCCGCAGATTGATCCGATGCTTGGATATATGCCGGGACTTAAAGCGTTTATTGCAGCAGTTCTCGGTGGAATCGGATCGATCCCTGGTGCCATGCTCGGCGGCATTGTACTCGGTGTTGCCGAAACGCTGACAAAAGGCTTCCTGATATCACAGTTTGCAGATGCAATTTCCTTTGCAATTCTGATTATCATTCTGCTGGTAAAGCCTACCGGCATTTTTGGTGAGAAGATGAGCGTAAAAGTGTAGTCAGGATACTGAGGGAGAGTCTGTATGAACAAAAAATTAAGAAATATATTGGTTCCGGGAATATGTGCGGTAATAGCCGTTTCAGTTCCTGCTTTATTAATCTCTGTTGACTGCATTGATGCATATACTGCCCAGATACTTACATTGGGCGGTATTAACGCAATTATGGCTTTAAGCGTAAACATCATTTGCGGTATTACCGGGCAGCTTTCTTTGGGACAGGCCGGTTTTATGGCAATCGGTGCATATACCACAGTAATCCTGAGTTCTACGTTCCATGTGCCGCTGCCGTGCAGCATACTGTGTGCCGGATTTGTGACAGCTGTGTTCGGTTTTTTAATCGGCTTCCCGACATTAAAGCTGGAAGGTGATTATCTAGCTATTGTTACGCTTGGATTTGGAGAAATTATCCGTGTACTGCTGGTGAACTGTAAATCATTAACCGGTGGTCCGAACGGCCGGCAGTTTCCCACGCTTCTGACACTGAATCCTTCTGCAGCATATCTGGTAATTATCGGTGTGCTGGTATTGCTTATTGTACTTATACAGAATTTCATCCGATCAACATACGGCAGGGCAATCCTTGCAGTGCGTGATGATGAGATTGCCGCTAACTCAAACGGTATTGATGTATTCGGATATAAAATGTGCGGCTTTGTTATCGCATCATTTGTAGCGGGAATCGGCGGTGCGCTGTATGCTCCGTTCATCGGGTTTATCAAACCGGATATGGCATCATTTACAAAAAGCATTGATTATCTGATTTATGTAGTACTTGGCGGTATGGGTTCTACAACCGGCAGCGTGCTTGCAGCATTTGTACTTACAGCATTGCAGGAAGTTTTGCGGTTCCTCAAGAATTACCGCCTGCTCATCTATCCGGTAATTCTGATCTTTGTAATGCAGTTCCGGCCGCAAGGACTGCTGGGAACAAAGGAGCTGTCGTTCTCCGGATTGTGGAACGGGCTGGATGAATTTATACGGCTCCCGGCAAAAGAAAAAAAGACTTATATTACTGAAAAGATTCGCATGATAACTGGACGCCGTGCGCCTGCAAAAGGAGGCAAATAGATGAACGAACATACTAAGCCTATTGTGCTGCGCGCTACTAATATATCCATTGTATTCGGTGGACTGCGTGCGGTCGGAGATTTTTCCTGTGAATTATATCAAAACGAGCTGGTCGGTCTGATCGGTCCGAACGGCGCGGGAAAAACTACAGTATTCAATATGCTCAGCGGCGTGTATACGCCTACAGAAGGAGAGATAGCATTCTTTAATCGAGAAGGCAGACAGTTTGTCATAAATCATAGAAGTCCGGCAAAACTTAATCAGATCGGAATTGCGCGGACATTCCAGAATATCCGTCTGTTTTCACGCATGTCTGTAGCAGATAACGTACGTGTTGCGCTTCATGCGCAACGGTCGGTGAATCCTGTTGATGTATTGCTTCGTACGCCGCGATTCTATCGCGACGAAAAACTTATGACTGGTGAAGTAGAGGAACTGCTTGAGCTGTTCAAAATTATAGACAAAAAAGATGAGCTTGCCCGCAACCTGCCTTATGGAGAACAACGCAAGCTGGAGATTGTACGTGCGCTGGCTGCAAAGCCTTCGTTGCTGCTGCTTGATGAACCGGCCGCAGGTATGAACCCTCAGGAAACCGCGGAGCTTATGAATCTGATTTCATTTATCCGTGAAAAATTCAATCTGACAATTCTGCTTATAGAGCATGATATGAAGCTGGTTATGGGAATCTGCGAGCGGATCATGGTTCTGGATTACGGCCGTATCATTGCACAGGGCGGTCCTGAGGAAATCCGTTCCGATCCGCAGGTAATCAAAGCCTATCTCGGACAGGAGGCGCTAAATGCTTGAAGTTTCAAATCTGACCGTCTCGTACGGTGCCATCAAGGCTCTGAGGGGCATATCATTCAATGTACAGCAGGGCGAAATTATAACGCTGATCGGCTCAAACGGCGCAGGCAAAACGACTACGCTGCATGCATTGTCCAATATCATAAAAAAAGAAGCGGGGTCTGTTGTATTTGAGGAAACTGATATAACAGCCATGGAGCCGGACAAAATAGTCTACCGGCATCTGATACAGGTGCCGGAGGGACGCCGGATATTTTCCAATCTGACCGTAAAAGAAAACCTTGAACTCGGTGCATATACACGCAAGGACAAGGCCGGTATAAAAACCGATATGGAGCGCGTGTATGAATTTTTCCCGCGGCTGCAGGAACGTCTTAAGCAGATGGCGGGTACCTTGAGCGGAGGCGAACTTCAGATGCTTGCCATGGGCAGGGCATTGATGGCTCAGCCTAAGCTGCTGCTGTTGGACGAGCCGAGTATGGGACTGGCGCCTATACTGGTGGACGAAATCTTTGATATTATTCAAAAAATCAATAAAGAAGGAACTACAGTGCTGCTTGTGGAGCAGAACGCCTTTAAGGCGCTGTCCATTGCAGACCGTGGTTACGTTCTTGAGACCGGTAGTATCACAAAATCCGGAAAAGCTTCGGATTTAATAAAAGATCCTGCGGTCAAAGCTGCATATTTAGGAGGCTGACATGAGAGTAAAGGATGTTATGACGCGTAATCCGGTGTACATTTCTCCGGAAGCATCAGTGACAGAGGCAAAAATCTTAATGACCCGGCAGAAAATAAACAAACTGCCGGTTCTTGATGCCGACAAGCATGTGGTCGGTATTGTCACAAAGAACGACCTGATAAAAGCAAGTCCGTCCGCAGCCACTACGCTGGATATGTATGAAATCGGTTATCTGCTTTCCCGGCTTACGGTAGAAAAGGTGATGAGTAAAAACGTAACTACCGTTTCTGAGGACGAAGTAATTGAGGAAGCTGCCCGCATCATGGCAGACAGCGATATCGGTTGTCTGCCTGTAGTAAAAGATGAGCTTATGATCGGAATTATTACGGAGACAGACTTGTTCCGTGAGTTTATTGAGCTGTTTGGAACCAGGCAGAAGGGTGTACGTGTTACGCTCATTCTGGATGAAAAGCCGGGGCAGCTGGCAAAAATCACCAAAGATATTGCCGATCTGAACGGTAATATCGTATCAGTGCTGACCTGGGCGGCTTCCGATCCTGCTCACCGCAGCCTGACCATAAAAGCGACCGGCGTCACCGAAGCCCAGATGAAGGACATCGTAAAAAAGGAAGGCGCTGAACTTACGGGTATAAAAGTTATCTAAAAAATCGTCGCCATGCCGCTGCGTACCTGTACTGCAGTGTATGGCGGCGGATTTTGTTAAGCACCGGCATCGAACGGTGGCAATTGTCCTGTTCTATAGGGAACCTCGAAAACTTCAAGCATCAGAGATGCCGAGCATCAAAGATGTCCTTTTTCGATGTTCCTTATATATCTGACAAATCAATCTGCATAATCAGTCTTTTAAAATCGTCAGAAATGCAGTATACTAATGGTATGCTTGCTTCTACAGAAATACTGCTTAACCAGTTCCTCAGAACCTATCCGAATGAGTTTTCTGCAAAGGAACTTGTTAAGTGGTTGGCGAACTGCGGAATTACCGTGTCTCTGTCAGAGTGCATAAATCTGCTTGAATCAAATTCCTATGTTTTTCCGCTGGAAAGAAAAAAATATATTACCCGTGCAGGAGTTTTTTCCGACGGTATTTTTTCTTTTAAGCCGACTCCATTTGAGCTTCAGAACGGCGTATTTGCAGTAGGGCACCGCTGCATGCCGTTTGTGGACTTTGATGTAGTTTCCTGTTCCCTGCAATTCTATTTCGGCAGCAAGCGGCTGACCACCAAAGTGATAGAATTTGACAGTGATGCCGCGCTTGATCTGTTTTCACTCTACGGAATGGAATATACCACTCAGTATATCTGTTCCGATCCGGCAAACAAAGATTTTAATCTTGCTGCCCACGACTTTCAGCTTCCTTCGAAAATAAAGCTTACCTGTTTTTCGCTAAAGCCTGTCCTTGACTCCTGCGATTTCCATTACGGCGATCGTATTCTGTGCCGACTGCTGGACTGGGACAACGGAAAAATAGAAATCGTTCCACGGCTGACAAAATCAGACGGAGATATAGCGCAGATGAAGACTTCTGATATGATCCGGCAGAACTGGTATCAGATACTTGAAGATGCGCTTCTGGAAAGTTTCAGCGTCGTCGGCCCTTGCGCTTCGATAGAGGAGCAGCTGTCGAATGTATTCTTTATGAACTACAACAAGCTTTGTATTGCTGACTGCGGTTCAGTGGAAGAATATCTGCAGTATGCGCACAAGGTTGCAATAGAAAACTTCGGTGTAGAAACCAGGTTCTGGTATAAAGGAAAAGACGTTCCTGCGGTAGGTTCCTGGAACAATGCAGGACCCGTCTACCATTCCGGCCGCTACCGGGCAGAATTCAATCTGCCGGAATACATTGTGGATTCCTATCTGAAGGATTATATGTATCAGAAAAAGACGAATATAAAGGAGCTGGTGGACACCATATTTCCTAAGGCCTTTGTAATGACGCCGGAGGAAAAGAAATGCTTTTTATTGCATATCATGAATAGGAATGTTATACTTTTAAAAAGTTATAACTGGTTTGCGGATTTTGTTACCGGTGCAATCCGGCATCGTGCATTAAAGCTGTACAGCAGGATTAGTACCCTTGTCTATGACATTGACAGCACGGGCAAAAACTTAGATAAATTTCCGCAGCAGGAGCTGGTGATCCTTTCACAGCTGTTCGGACATCTTTCCCGTATTCTGGAGTCGATAGAGCGTGAGGCTTCTTACGTAATTCAGGATTCAGATTCAATTATGCTTTCTTTGGAAGGCATGGAATATAACTTTGATGAAATAAAGGATGAGCTAATTGCCGCGGTTGCGGAATTACATAAGAATGATTTTACTATTATTTAAGTGAGGTATATATGAACGAAAAAGGAATTGCTGCTGCTGCGCTGTCTGTTCGCAGCTTATCAATGGATGCTATCCAGAAAGCAAATTCCGGACACCCCGGACTGCCGCTTGGATGTGCGGAGCTTGCTGCCGTATTATACGGAGAAATCTTAAAGTATAATCCTGCGGATTCAAAATGGGCTGACCGGGATCGTTTTGTCCTTTCTGCAGGTCATGGCTCTATGCTGCTGTACTCCATCCTGCATCTGGCGGGATATAAAGTTTCAATGGATGATATTAAAAGTTTCCGTCAGGTAGGATCAAAATGTCCGGGCCATCCGGAATACGGCATGACCGATGGTGTAGAAAACACAAGCGGTCCGCTCGGACAGGGTGTCGCCATGTCTGTGGGTATGGCGCTGGCAGAGTCTATGCTGGCTGCCCGGTTTAATACTGACAAGCACACGGTTGTGGATCATTACACCTATTCGCTGGTTGGCGAAGGCTGTCTGCAGGAAGGTGTGGCATCAGAGGCGTGCAGCCTTGCCGGACATCTGAAGCTGGGCAAGCTTATTGTGTTCTATGACCAGAATCAGATCAGTATTGACGGTTCTACGACTATTACGCTCACCGAGGATATTGCCAAGCGTTTTGAAGCATACGGCTGGCAGGTGCTTCATGGTGATATGTATGATCCCGCCGGAATCATAAAGCTGGTGGAGCAGGCGAAGGCCTGCAAAGACAAGCCGTCATTTATTATGCTTAAATCCATTATCGGAAAAGGCGCACCTAACCAGAATACAGCCGATGTGCATGGCGCGCCGCTCGGAGTGGAAGGCGTAAAGACTGCAAAACAGCAGCTCGGTCTGCCCGTTGATAAAGACTTCTATGTAGTGCCCGAAGCATACGCATACTTTGAGGAGAAAAAAGCAGCGCGTGCCCAGGCAGAGAAAGACTGGGAGGCTGAGTTTGCGGCCTGGTCAAAAGAAAATCCTGAGCTGCGCAAAATGTGGGATGCATTCTACTCCGGAACACCTTCCGGTACTGCGGAATTCCCTGAGTTCAAGCCGGGGGACAAGCTTGCTACACGCGATGCCAGCGGCAAGGCACTCAACACGATCGCCGACCGCTTCCTGAATCTGGTAGGCGGTTCTGCCGACCTTATGGGACCGAACAAAACAAAGCTTGCGCATGATGACGGTACTTATCAGTGGAATAACCGCAAGGGCCGCACGATCGAATTCGGTATCCGTGAATTCGCTATGTCTGCCATCTGTGCCGGTATGGCGCTGCACGGTGGTCTGCGCCCGTTCTGCGCTACATTCCTTATTTTCAGCGATTATCTGCGCCCGTCACTGCGTGTAGCGGCGCTTATGGGCGTAAACACTGTGTACGTACTTACCCACGATTCTATCTACGTAGGTGAGGACGGACCGACTCATCAGCCGATTGAAACGCTTGCTGCACTGCGTGCCATTCCGAATGTGCAGGTGCTGCGTCCCGGCGATGCGCAGGAAACTGTGGTGGCATGGGAAATGGCTATGGAAAGCAAAGATCATCCGGTGTGCCTTGCGCTTACGCGTCAGGGACTGCCTGTATACGAAAAATTCGATGCTTCATGGAAGCAGAACGCGCGTAAGGGCGCCTATGTGGTGCTTGAGGGCAGTTCGGCTCCTGACATCACGGTGCTGGCTACCGGCTCAGAGGTGAGCATGGCACTGGATGCCGCTAAACTGGTAAGCGGCAAAAAGGTACGTGTAGTTTCCGTGCTTGATCGCAAGCTGTTTGCAATGCAGGACAAAGCATTTAAGAACGCCGTGATCGGCGGTGCAAAACGTGTGGTGACGGCAGAAGCCGGAATCAGCATGGGGTGGGATGCGTTCGCTACAAGTCATGAGGATATCTTCTGCATCAACCGTTTCGGTGAATCTGGTCCGGCAAACAAGGTTGCAGAACATCTTGGTTTTACAGCTGCAAAGCTGGCTGAACTGCTTAATAAATAAGCGGAAAACCACTGATACGGGGTTTTACGGCTGCTGTTTCTAGCCGATGTTCGGGGGCTGTCCGGGTAGGGCAGCCCCCTTTTTTAGGCTCATGAGCTGAGTTCGTGAGCCTGTGATTAGTGAAAAAATACATATTGCTTTCTGCAGGCATGACTCTGGCATGAGCCATATTACTTCGTTATATGTGTGCCTGTGTTGTACCTGCATGTATGACCATGTTTGAGTATTCACTCTAGCTAAAATGAAATGTTCATTCTAGCTAGAGTGTGTTATTCATTCTAGGTGGAATGAATTGTTCATTCTAACTAGAATGATACGTGTTGTACGGCGTATCTTGTTTTATGAAAAAGCCGTATTTATACTGTAACGCATGGATGCAGATAATTCCTCAAAAAATGTACAGATTAATGCGTAACATACGGCATACCGAGCGGTAAAATCTGTCTCTTGTGTCTGCTGCAGAATAACCATAAATTACGGGAGTCTCGAAAAAATTCAGACATAGAAGATGTACTTTTTCGAGGTTCCCGTATGATCTGGAATACTATGAGCTGATTTCAATCAGGCCGTCTGAGCGCTTGACGGTTTTTGCCGGTGTTTGAGAAAATGTGCGGTTGCTTTTATTCACGGTTTTGCATTGCGTTTTTATAACAGGGTACTTCGAAAACTGAAGTTTTTTTCAGATACCCACCTCTGAACTCACCCTCTGTCAGTAACGGACATTGTACGAATGATCTAGAATCAATGCTTACACACAATACTATGCCTTGCCATTCTGAACGCTATGTACTATTTTGTAGTTACGAGCAAAAAACGTGGAAAAAAGAAATATGAATTTTAAACGCCTTATCTATCCTGATCTTCTGAACGGAAGCATTTTCAAATCAATTTTGTTTTTTATGCTTCCGATTATTACTTCACATCTCTTTCAGCAGCTGTATAACACTACTGATACGATCATTGTCGGCTATTTTTTACACGAAAACTCCCTTGCTGCAATAGGTGCCTGTGCAGCAGTTTTTGAAATAATTATGAATCTAGGCAATGGATTTGGAACTGGCTGCAGCATAGTAATAGCCCGTGCGTTTGGTTCAGATGACCGGGAATACTTAAAACGTGCGGTTGCCGCTTCAGTTTTAATCATTACCGTAGTCTCCGGTTTGCTTACCATTTCTTGCGTTCTTTTTTTACGTCCGATTTTGACGGCATTAAAAACTCCCTCGATTATTTTAGAAGAAGCGGTGTCTTATATTTCGATAATCGGAATATTTTGCGGCGTATTGTTTGCATATAATCTTTGTGCCGGGATGCTCCGCGCCGTAGGGAATTCCTTCATGCCGCTTTTATTCCTGATGGTTTCATCTCTATTAAACGTGGCTTTGGATATTGTTCTTATTACACGATTTGGTATGGGAGTGGCCGGAACCGCTGTAGCCACTGTGATCGCACAAGGTGTATCAGTGGTTTTATGTATTCTTTATACGCTGAAAGGTGCAAAAGTTCTTATCCCGTCTGCTGCAAGTTTCCGGCTGCGCGGAGCGGGCAGGCTGTATAAAGACCTTATAGGGCAGGGGCTTTCAATGGCACTGATGCTTTCGATTGTTGGTTCCGGAACATTGATCCTGCAGTCAGCCATAAATACATTCGGTACATATATTATTGCCGGACACATTGCTGCCCGAAAGATTTTTTCACTTTCCACTGTTTTCATCTCCAGTGTAGGAATGACAAGTGCAACCTTTGTTTCTCAAAATTACGGAGCACAAAATCTTACCCGTATTAAAAAAGGCGTGAAAATTGCAGTTCTGATGACGGTCTGCTACGGTATTGCGCTGACTGTGCTTTCACCGTTCATTATCCGGCAGGTTTTTGAGTTTGTCTCCGGTTCTAAAAATCCGCAGCTTTTAGCCTATGGAACAAGATACTTGCAGTTTGCATTTCCTTTTTATGCCGCTCTGGGGCCGCTTGTTGTGTTCAGAAACTCGTTGCAGGGAATCGGCGCAAAACTTTTGCCTTTGGTCTCAAGCGTTGTTGAGCTTTCCGGCAAGATACTGTTTACCGTTATTCTGATTCCTCATCTTGGTGTTCTGGGTATAATGCTCTGTGAGCCTTTGATTTGGTGTGCTATGGCTTTTCAGCTTGTCTGGGCATTTATTTCCCGGATAAAGAAAATGTCTTCTGCAGTTCAGGAAGATAAAACGTCTTTTTGATGCCTTCTTGTATTACGATTTTTATTTTGTTAAAATAGCCGTATGAATGCGATTATAACCGTTGTCGGTCAGGATAAAGTCGGAATCATTGCGCGGGTCAGCGCGTTTCTGTCAAAACATGCAGTCAATATCGCGGATATTACCCAGACGATTCTGTCCGGGAATTTTGTAATGATGATGGTCGTTAATCTGGATAACGCTGATATCTCCATCGATACGCTGCGTTCCGAGCTGCTGAAAGAAAGCAAGGAAATGCAGGTGGAGATAAACGTGATGCATGAAAAAGTATTCACTTCCATGCACCGCGTTTAACCGCTGCCGGAACGACCGCTAGAACGAAATTATTTCTTCGTATGCCCTGATGGCATACTGATCCGTCATACCCGAAATATACTCAATGATACACTTCTGGAATGACTCGTTGTCATTTACGTCAAAGATAACGGGCGTGTCGTAGCGCATTATCTTTTTCCGGTCAGGCTGATGCTTCGGCACGTAGTTTGAGTACCGTACCAGCCAGTCTTCGAATGTCTTCTGCAGCTCGCCATAGTAGCGCAGTGCGGACGCAATTCTGCCGTTCTGTGCATAGGGCTGTGTACGCATAAGCAGTGTGTAGATGGTCTTGAGTATGTTGGTGGCGTAGGTTCTGAATTCATTGAGCCGCCAGTGATTGTAGATATTGGCGATATTGAACTGCTTGAGCGCCGTAATAAAATCAAAATACTCCGGCGAAAAGCAAAGACCTTTTTCCGGCGTGCTCTGCTCACACAGATCCACGATCAAATCATTGATAAGTACGGTTGTGTTCACGGCCTTTCCGCTGCGCAGCACGGAAGTTCCGTTGTGGTTGAATCCGAGCGTAGAGGCTACGATCTCGCGCAGCTGGCGATATGCGCCCATGTCGAACAGATGGTAGGCGCGGGCATCCTCCAGATCCCTGCCCAGATAGGCGATCTTATCGGACACTTTAACCACGCAGCCTTCCCATGTATAGGGCTGAATCAGGCCGGGCCGCTTGATGGAGTACAGATCTATGGCTTTCTGACGCGGCTGTATGCCCTGCTCGTCGATCTCCCCGCAGTGGCAGATAAGTCCGTCCCGCACGGCATACGTCAGGTCGAGCGTTTTTTCCGCACCGTCAGGATCCTGCAGCGTCTCAATAAAATCTGCAAAGAACAGGCTGTTGCGTTCGTGCCAGAACGGTTTCGGTGCTCCCGGCGCATTGTTTTTGCTGACAAGATCATTCAGGCAGGATTCTCCGTGATGACCGAACGGCGCGTGGCCGATATCATGGCCAATGGCGATGGCGCGCGTAAGCTCAGTGTTAAGGCCCAGATACTCTGCGATTGTTGCGGCGACCGAAGCCACATGGTTTACATGCTCCATACGTGTACAGACATGGTCGTTGTGCGGGGCAAAGAACACCTGCGTTTTATGCTTGAGCCTGCTGTATGCTTTGCTGTGCAGCAGCCTGGTGTAATCGCGCGCGAATTCTGAGCGCATGGAATTATTTCTGTTGTACAGCGTGTGACTGCGCTGCAGACACTGCTCCCAATTTTCCTGTCCTTCATGGCAGGCATATGCTTCGAATGCGTCTTTCATATTGTTATTATCCGTTAAAGCTGATATCCGTCAGGAAAAGCTTACCTTGGCAATAAGCGGCTCGCATTTTTTCAGACAGTCAAGCAG
This sequence comes from uncultured Spirochaetaceae bacterium, assembly GCA_902783245.1. Taxonomy (GTDB): domain Bacteria; phylum Spirochaetota; class Spirochaetia; order Treponematales; family Treponemataceae; genus Treponema_D. The sequence continues at coordinate 12,229 of CACZQF010000075.1, forward strand.
CTCAGGGTTGAACACTCCGCGCTCTCCGCTGCAGAGCATCTGAATTGCCTGCGCGCCCGTACAGGGCTGCTGTGTGCCATGTGCTGATACTAAATTATCGAATGCGTTTGCAAGCGCGGCAGCCTGTGCGGATACCGGAATATCGTTCCCCTGCAGTCCCTGCGGATAACCTGTGCCGTCCCATGTTTCATGGTGGCTGCGGCAGATTTCCTGGCAGTATTTGTACAGATGGCTATGGTTAAGGTCGGGGATTGTGTCAAGAATGGCACAGCCCGCAGCCGTATGGTTCTGGAACTGCGCTGTTTCTTCCTGTGTAAGCGGCTGGCCCGCGTCTGCTTTTGCAAGCACCTGTTCGGGAACGGATACCTTGCCGATGTCATGGAAGGCGGCTGCCTGCGCAATAAGTCCCGGCATCTGCTCGGTAAGACCGTAGGACGGATAGTCAGCGGCAAGCTGTTTGAGCAGGATATAGGTCAGGTACTTTATATGCTGTATGTGCTTTCTGCTTTCTGTGTTACGGAATTCAAGCGCGGCGCACAGGGCTTCTATTATGCTCCACTGAAGCTTCTGCTGTCGGGTCTCTTTTTCCCCAGAATGGGCGGTACCTGCGCTGCGTGAGCTGAAAAGCTCTATGATGTTCATGACGCGCCGCTTGATTATCTGAATGTTGAACGGTTTCTGTATAACATCCACAATGCCGTAGTCATAGGCGTGGCCCACTACGTAGTCAGATGTTTCGGTCGTGATAAGGAACACAGGAATTGTGCTGAGCAGTCCTTTTGACTCCATTTCCTGCAGAACGCCGAAGCCGTCGAGCTCCGGCATGATGATATCAAGGAAGATTGCCGCCAGCTGCTTTCCGTGGGATGCGATGATTTCAAGACCGCGGAAACCGTCCTCGGCTTCAAGAACGTCAAACTCCGACTGAAAAGCTTCGCGGAGAATGGCTCTGTTCATTTCAACATCTTCGACAATCAGTATTTTCTTTTTTGCATTTGCCATAGTTTTAGCCTTAGCCGTCAAGTTTATTGATGCAGTCAATAATATGCTGGCAGCATTCTATTGCTTTGGGAAACAGTGCCGTAGCGGCGTCGAACTGCTTTGTCCGTACATCATTGACGATCTCTGAAGTGAGCGTAAACAGTGTGGAGAAGCCGAGATTTCCGCTCACGCCTTTCAATGTGTGGGCCGCTTCTTCGATGCCGCTCCAGTTGCCGGCGGCTATAGCAGCCTGTAGCTGCGGAAAAGTTTTGTCATCAGGAAACGTACGTACAAAGTGCTGCATGAGCTCTGCGTTGCCGGAAAAGCGGTTCAGCGTTCCCGTAACATCCATATCAATTTCTTTTGCAAATTCGTCAAATGTCATATAGTAATGATATAACGGGATTGGAAAATTAGCAAGATTTTAAGTACTGTTATTTGCTGCAGTGAATCCAGGTAAGCTCGTGCTTGTTGTAGCACAGGTGTACCACCCTGCTGTCGGGAATGTCAGCAAAACGCTGTACCATGTCCCAGTCTACGGCTCCCTGCATTTTTATAGTGCAGATCATGTTTTTTACCAGTCCGCTTGCAAGCCAGGTCTGCACCCATTCGTACAGCCGTGAAGGATAGCAGATAACGTCGCTGAATACCCAGTCAAAAGCGCCGAGCTCCTCCGGGGGCAGCGTGAACGCGTCATGGGTGCGGAAAGTCACGTTCGGATTGCTCATAAGGTCTGGTGCAAGCTCGGCCCTGTCTACGGCAAAAACTGAGCAGCCCAGCTTCGTAAGCACCCATGTCCAGCCGCCGGGACAGGCGCCGGCGTCAAAGCACCGCTGTCCGGCTGCAGGAAGCGGTACCGAAAAGTAGCGGGCGGCCAGCGAAAGGCTTTCCTGCAGTTTCAGGTAGGCACGGCTCGGCGGGTTAGTGTGGTCTTCGTTAAAGGTCAGCAGCCCTGCGGGCAGCGGACTTGTGGTTTTTGCGCTTATGATCATGCTGGTGCTGTCAATGAGCGTGTACAGCCCCATGCTGCTGTCGGGAATCTGCAGCGGAAAATTACGTTTTTTCAGATTGATATAGGGCAGCTTATCCTGAATGAGTGCGGCGCGGCGGAACAGCTGGTACTGATAGGGCGCCCAGTTGCGCTGCAGGCTTTTCAGATAGGCGGCAGCTTCTCCGATAGAATCAAAATGTACAAGCTGAGGCTCAAGCATGGCTGTACGGCACCAGTAGGGAACCTGCGCCGCTTTGCCGCTGTCGTCAGACGGGTTCCAGTCCGCAAAATAGAGCAGATCGCCGTACTGCGCATCAGCGCGTGCGGTACATGCAAATCTACCTGCCAGCTCCTGCTGAAGCAGAGAAAGCATATCCGGGAACGCGAGAAATGCCGCGCCGGAAAGTTTTTCTATACGAACTGGCATAAGGGAGAATCAGAGACTAAGCTTGCATCGGGGTCCGTGCAGGCTTTTTCCTGTGTAAGCTGCTGGATATAGTTATTTAATCGTAATGTGTCGGGGGAACGCAGGGTTGAAAATCCGACTTCAGTGGCTCCGTCTACAGACTGCTGCCACTGCGGGTGGCACAGCAGCACGATGGGTGCCTCTGTTGCTTTACGTGATGGATAGACTTTAATCTCATAATCAGTCTCAGTATCAACTTCAATCGATACGGGAAATCTGATTTTACAGCCTTTTGAGCTGATGTCTTCCATGACACCGGGAAACGGGCTGATGGCAGGCGCTTCCACTCTGCCGAAATCCTTGAACCGGGCTGTCGATCTGTCAGAAACCATAATGTATAAAGTATGTACCTTTTAGCGGTACACGTCAAGTATAAATGATATCTCGAAAAAAACGCTTTCGTGGCTTTTTCGAGGAAGCCTGTCTTACCGTACGTGTACCGCTCCGGCCGCCGGTATCAGCCTGCCGTTACTTTGATTTTATCAGGAACAGCTTGATACCCTCGTTCTGGAACCGCTTTTTCAGGGCGGCTATAGCCGCCTTGAGCACCGGCACGTCCTTTTTTTCAAGATAGGCGAACAGAACGAAGTTTGATTCCGGCCAGGTGGCGGAGCCGAGTTTGCGGTCATCCGCGCCCCGGCCGTAGGCGGTGGGAATGATGGTGTACAGAATATGCGGAATATTCAGCTCCAGCGATTCCGTTATCTCTTCCTGAACCGACTTGTTTGCGATAATCTCTGCACGGTACATTATTCATTCCCTCCGTATGGTCCGCCGGCTTTATCAGCTTTTCCTGCCTTGTTTTTTCCTGCTTTTGCAGTTTTGGCGGCCTTATCCTTCTTGAGCTTCTTTTCTTTTTTTGCCTGCTTATCCTGCTTTTTTACGGCTGCAATGTCCGCTTCGGTTACACGCAGTACGGCCGCCAGACCGCTGCTGCGGTTCCGCTTCATAACGAGCGAGTACAGCACCGGAATAAAGAACAGGGTTATGAACGTACTTGTGGTCAGTCCGCCTACCACTGCCATGCCGATGGGTTGTATCATGGCCGACATGCCCTGCGTGGCAAAGCACATGGGCAGCGTGCCCAGAATGGTGGTGAGTGTAGTCATAAGTACCGGCCGCAGACGGCTTGCGCCCGCCTCAAGACATGCGCTCATAAGATCCATGCCGCGATCCATGAGCAGGTTCGTGTAATCCACAAGGATGATGCCGTTGTTCACGACGATGCCGACCAGCATGATCAGGCCGATCATCGACATGATAGAAAGCGCCTGTCCGGACAGCTTGTAGATGAATACCACGCCGATCAGGAAGAACGGAATGGTGGTCAGGTTGATGAGCGGCGCCTTGAACGATTCATAGGTGGCCGCCATGACGCCGAACACCAGCAGCACTGCCAGCAGAATAATCTGCGCGTACAGCCGGTACTGCTCCTTTATATCTTTCCAGGAGCCTTCATAGGTGATGGTGACCGCATCGGGAATGACAAAGCTTGCGGCAATTCCCTCTTTTATGTAGTCCTCCACGATGTTCGCGTTTGTGGCGCTCACGATATCGGCCGTCACATGGACAATGCGCGTCTGGTTCTTGCGGCTGATGCTCACCGGCCCCAGTCCCCTGCGCAGCGTAACAAAGTTCGATACGCTCACCATACCGCCGGAACCTTGCACGTAGATTGTGTCCAGATCGTTGATTTTACTGCGGTCGCCGGGCTGGTACATAATGTACACGGAGTATTCTTTACCATTGTTGCGGAACGTGGTGGCTGATTTACCGTCTATGGCATAGTAGATTTCATTTGCCACGGTGGTCACATCCACGCCGAACGAATAGGCGCGCGGCCGGTCTATGACGATCTCAACCTGCGGCAAGCCTTCGGTGGTACTGATAGACACCTCGCCGATGTCACTGATGGATTCCATGACGCTGCGCACCTGCTTGGCCGTGGCCAGCGCCAGATCCAGATCGTCGGATCTGAGCACTACGTCCAGATCATTGCCGCTCATCTGCCGGGACATGCCCTGCCCGAACGAAAACTGCGCGCCCGCAAAGTCGTTGAAGTGCGTGCGCAGCTTGCGCTGTATATCGGCGGCGGTATCGATCTGCTTGGCTGTTTCGGGCAGCTGTATCTGGACGGTGCCCTTGTAGCTGCTTGCGTTGCGGCCGCCGGTGCCGACGCTCGTGATAAGCGTTTTATAGCCTTTAATCTCGGCTTTGATGATATCCTCAAGCTCCTTCATGACGGCGGTGGTTTCAGACAGCCGGGTACCGATCGGCAGCGTAACGGTGAGCGACACCGAGTCATCGCGGCTGTTGGGCATCAGGTTGATTCTGAGCGTAAACAGCAGTGCGATGGACATGGCCAGCACGCAGAATGATACGCAGAGCGTGACCGCGCGGTGGCGCAGCGCTCTGCTCAGAATGACGCGGTAGACCGCCGCCAGCGAGTCCTGTGCGCGCTGGAACAGTCCGTACATGGTCTTGAGCACCGGATTGCGCACCGGGTGCTCGTTGCGGTTGGTTAGAGGAAAGAATTTACCCGCAAGCACGGGCACCAGAAAGATCGCCACGAACAGGCTGGACGCGAGCGCAATGACGATGGTAAAAATAAGCCCCTTGAACATCTGCCCCATCATGCCCAGATCTTTCATGAACAGCAGAAAGGGGATGAACACGCAGATGGTGGTCAGGTTGCCGGAAAGAACCGACATGATCATTTCCTGCGAGCCGAGCACGGCGGCAACGCGCGGCTTGGCACCGCGGCTGCGGTAGACGTAGATGTTTTCGATCATAACGATGGAAGCGTCCACGATCATGCCGACGCCCAGAATAAGGCCGGTCAGCGTCATCATGTTCAGGGTGATTCCGAGAAAGTTCATGGCCAGCATGGTGATGATAATGGACAGCGGAATTGAAATGGCGATGATAAGCGTGCTCTTAAAGCTGCACAGGAACAGGTACAGAATCAATATAGCCAGAAGCAGGCCCTGATACGCGGATTTAATGAGCGTATTGATGGTATCGCGTATGGAGTCCGTAGAATCGGAGATGATCTCCAGCGTAATGTCGGGCGGCAGCGTTTCCTTGAGCTGCGCTATCTTTTTGTACACTTCATTCGCTACGGTCACGGAGTTGGTGCCGGACTGCTTAGTGACCGACACATATACGCCGGGCTCGCCGTTGATATAGACTTCCGATGTTTTGTCCGCATAGCCCATGAACACGCTGCCCAGATCGCTGAGCTTTACGTCGTAGCCGTTTACGGTCTTTATGACGGTGGACGCAATCTCGTCCACGCTCGTGAATTCGCCGGTGGTACGCACGATATAGTCTTTTTTGCCTTCGGCAATCTTGCCGCCGCCGAGCTCCAGATTCTGCTTGGACAGCGCGGACTTAATGGCGGACAGCGTGAGCGAATAGGCAGACAGCCGGTTCTGCGACAGCTCCACGCGCACGATCTTGCTGCGGCCGCCCGAAGCGGAGGCTTCGGCCACGCCGTCAGCCTGCTCCAGAATGTCGACGATCTTGTCCTCGGCGATCTCCTTAAGCTCGTTGTTGGAGCGATTACCTCTGACTGCCAGCCGCATGATGGGCATGGCGTCGGAATTCATACGGAAGATTACTGGACTGGAGGCGTCGTCGGGCAGGCTGCTGCGTACGCGGTCAAGCTTGTCACGCACGTCGGTGGTGGCAGTGTCCAGATCGGTGCCGTACTCAAACTCCAGCGAAATGCGGCTGGAGCCTTCCGATGAGGTGCTCGTGATGTTCTTGAGGCCGTTCACACTGACAAGCGAGCTTTCAAGCACTTTGGTGATTGATTTTTCTACAGCCTCAGGCCCCGCGTTTGTGTAGGACGTGGAGACCGTTATATACGGGCGGTCTACGTCGGGAAACAGACTGACCGCCACTTTCTGCAGGGTAAAGACGCCCATCACGCCGAGCAGCGCGAAAATGATGAGCATCATTACCGGGTGGGAAAGGATTTTTTCTGAAAAGCTCATCTGCCGCTCCGTCCTTCGCGCGTGCGGGCAGCTGTGGGCGCAGCCCCGGGTGCTGTTGCGGGTGCTGATCCGGGCTGTGCAGAACCTGCCGCACCTGCCGCGTCCGTTATGTCGCGGATCTGCGCGCCGTTAGAAAGCGTGCTGGCGCCTTCGATGACTACTTTTTCTCCTTCGTAGACGCCCGAGGTGATCTGATACACGCCGTCAACGGCATGGCCGGTGAACACTTCGCGCTGCTCGGCTTTGCCGCCGTCAGCCACGAATACGTATTTTTTATCGTCCTTAGTGATGATCGCATCGCCGGGTATGGTGACGGCGCCTTCGTACCGCACGGTGAACAGAATCACCTTGGCAAACATGCCCGCGTTTATGCGGCTGTCCTTGGCATCAAAGCGCAGAATGATCTCTTTGGTACGCGATGCGGAATCCACGACGGGCGACACATGCGACACCGTTGCGGGAAACACTACGTCGGGATATGCCTGCAGGTATACGTTTGCCTTGAGGCCTGTCTTGAGCGACGCCACGTACCGCTCCGGTATGGACGCGGAGACCTGCAGGTCTCCGATGTCGCCGATGGTGGTGACTACGGTGCTGGTGTTTACGGTGGTGCCGATTTTAAGCGGCGTGGAGATGATGCTGCCGCTGATCGGAGCGGTTATGGGGCTCAAGGCGTAGCGGGCGCCGGGTTCTGACGGGTCGATGCGGGCGATCACCTGACCTTTGTGCACCGGTGTACCGAGCGACACGTTGACCGACACGATTTTTCCCGAAATGTCGGGAAACACGGATATGGAGCTCTGAGACTCCACCTCGCCGTTGGTGGCCACATAGTCCTGCAGCGTTTTTACCATCGCGGTCTCGGTCTTTACTGAAAAGACGGTCTGTCCGCCGCCCGGCCGTCCGCGTCCCATGCCGGGACCGCCCGCCTGCCGCGCTTTTTTGACTGACAGGACGGAATATCCGATAACGGCGGCCGTGGCCGCCAGCACCGCAATAATGATTACTGCCGCTGTCTTTGATTTTGCCATAACTCTCTCCTTGTATATATCTTCAGTAATTTATTTTCCGAGCGTGCCGAACGCCGATCCGGTGATATCCTCCAGATTCAGGATGGCTTTTATAAGGGTATACGCCTCTGACTTCAGGCTCACCTGAGCTTGAAGCAGCGCGTCTGATGACGTCTGAAGGCTCAGCAGGTCCTTTGTACCGTGACTGTAGGCTTCCTGCGTCATTTCGTATGACTGCTTTGCAAGGCTGATGTTCGCCTGAAGCGACTTTATGGTAGACTGCGCCTGCTGTATCTGCCGCAGATAGTTCTGTATAGAAACTTTGACAGCAGTCTTCTGATCCTGCAGCTGCAGCTTTAAGTCCTGCACCGCGTCCTTTGCTGATGTTACGTTGTCTGATTTAGATGACCAGGGCAGTACGCCGTCAAGCGGAATGGACACGCCGAGCTTGAGCGAGCCGGTGTCGGTGGTGACGGCAGAACCGTTTTTAGGATGCACCGTGGATTTATCATACGCCCAGCTTGCGGTGGCCGTGGGGCCGTACGCGCTGAACCTGAATGCCGTAACCGCGGTTTCGGCGGCCTGCAGCTGCTTTACGAGCAGCTGTACCGATGAGGAATTCTGCACGAGCTGGTCTATGTCCTGGTCGAGCACCACCGTATCAAGCGCCAGTATGTCGTCAAGCGAGCCTGAAAGCGCAAGGTCTGCGGCCAGATCAAGACCGAGCAGCTGCTTGAACGTGTTCATGTCGTTCTGCAACGTAATTTCCGCGGACTCTACGGCCGGCTTGAGCTTTTCGTAGGTCACCTGGGCCGTGAGCACGTCCAGCTGCGGAATGCGGCCGGCGTTGTATTTCGCGCGGTTGGTTTCGTACTGCTGGCGGGCGGTCTCAAGGTTGCGCTTCTGCAGCGAAAGGTTTTCCGTTTCGTACAGGATCGCGTAGAACGAGCTGCGTACGCTGAGCTCAACGCTGCGGCATGCCTGCTCAAAGCTGATGAGCCCCTTTTCATAGTTGAGCCGCGCGGTTTTCATGGATGTGAACAGCGACGGCGAAAAGGTGAGCGACACGGATGCGCCGAGGCTTGTGGTGTAGTCTGTGGTGATAGGATCGGTGGGCGCGGTGGGTTTGCGGTAGTCCGCCGAAAGATTCAGCGACGGACTGATGCTGTTCCACGAATGTGCGTCGGCCCGCCGATAGCCTTCAACCGTAATACGGTTCCGCTGTATAGAAATGTTGTTGTCCACGGCGGTGGCAACAGCATCGTCTACGGTCATCGTCTGCTGTGCGGCGGCGGGTACCGCCGTCATACATGATATGAGCAGGATGCATGAAAAGAATGTGTGGTTCATAGGAATGTTCCTGATGGACTTTTTGTATATCGGCGGTACGGCCTGCGCATTCCCGCCCGCGGTGTCGCGTACGATCCGCATGTTACTTACGATTATAGCCCCATTTATCCGCGCGGACAAAAAAAAACTGTTATGCCGTACAATTCTAACAGATTATTAGACGGCCGCCGGCCGTCCGGTGACGGGCAAAGATGAGATTTCTACGATCATGAGCAGGCTTGCAGACATGATCTATAAACTTGAGCTGTATATGCAGAATCTGGTGAAGGCACGCAAGGATCTGCAGGACCCCCGGCAACTATATTGACAAAGAGCATGAGGGGGGGTGGGGATACTCTTAGTAAGTATCTGAAATACTCGTTGGGTGTTTCGGTAAACTGTTTTCTGTTGGTAGCAGAAAATCAGAAATTTGGCTTTTGCCAATATATGGAGGCAAAGGATGTACGATTGCATACCTTATCTTAAAGTGATAGCGATAGAGAGTCTCTCGCCGGATTCGGTAACGTTCTGCAAAAATACAATAGCATATTCAATGCATTACAAGAGTTTTCGGAAAAAATGGGCATAACACTCCTTGCAAATTATTATTTTTCTGGCATTGCGCCAGAAGGTTTGAGCTATGTGTATCATCCGGAATTCATTTACAAAGGTGAGCGAATAATCAATGACCTTGAGGATTTTGATTACAACCCATGTTATGTTGAAGTATCAGTCTCCGGCGATAGCTTCAGACTCGACCTTGATCTCGCAGATGAAGATCTTGTGGCCGAATACAAAGATAACGAGTTCGACTATTGGGAGCAGTTTTCCCTCGAAGAACTGCAAGAAAAAGGCTTTTTAACTCCAGATGATTGTTGTGACTTACTTTGCACAGAAGTCATAATCCCGAGGATGATGGAAAAGCTCGCACCTGACGGAGAAGATGAAGTTGAACTGTCCGATAGCTTGAAAGAAAGCATAAAGAAAGCTTTCCGCTCCTAAAGGATTTCTTTCTATTACCCTGCTATTGTGTCAAAGAAAGCGAGTTTTTGTGAAATTATTCCTCGTTTTTCTGCGCGGCCGGGAACTTCTTTTCAACCATACTTTTTACTGTTTCAGAAAGTTCTTTTTCAAAGAATTCCCGGACTTCTTCTCTCTGGTGACTAGCGTTTCGCAGAAATAGGTCAGCAGGGTGAATTTCAAGAGCATCGGCTATCTTAAGTATCATTTCAAACGACGGAGCAGAAGCTCCGGATTCAATAACACCGATATTCCCCTTTGTTCTGTCGCAAAGTCCTGCCAAAATAGCCTGTGTGTAACCTCTTAATTCCCTGTAATAAATCAAATTAGCTATAAAATCAGATTCATATCTATTCATAAGGCTACTTTAATTGAGAAAAAAAATAATATGATTACGCTAAGTTATCTAATTTGTGATATAATTACTGTAAGTAATTTTTTGTGATAGATGATTATGGATTTTTACCTTAAATGGGGACTAAATTGTCTGACGACTTTACCATAGAAACTTTATACAAAGAATACGGCTTTACACCCAACGAGAGCCAA
>CACZQF010000076.1 GCA_902783245.1 uncultured Spirochaetaceae bacterium
GCTACAATAAAACCTCTATGCGTCCGACACGTCTCGAACGTGCAACCTACGGATTCGAAGTCCGTTGCTCTATCCAGTTGAGCTACGGACGCATTATCCGCTGTGCTAGATTGCATCAGAGGTAGGGTGTCTGGTGGGGATCGAACCCACGACAACCAGATCCACAATCTGGCGCTCTACCGCTGAACTACAGGCACCAAGTAACTGACGTTTGTGACTATATCATAATCACTCAGAATTAGTCAAGCGGTCTGTAGATATTTTTTTAAAAAAAATTCTAAATATTTTTGGGGAACCTCGAAAAACTTCAGACATCGAAGATGTCCTTTTTTACCTGGATAATCGTTCTGGCACCCGTTGCTATATTATAGTTGAAAGTTCTGTCTGGCTGCTGCCGGAGTCTGTGTTACTGCCGTGATTTTTAAGAAACCGTTTTTTGTAAAAAAATAACGCTTAACATCAAAGAAAAATCTTCCGAAATTGGAAATGAGATACTCAAAGGAATAAGGAGATACCTAGGGGTTATTATGGCAGAGGCTAAAAAGATTGCGGTCATGAATATTCTGGAAAAAGAAAACGGAGTTTTAGATCAGGTGCTTGCGGAACAGGCAAAAATCCGTATAGCCGTTACCAAAAAAGATTGGGTTGGTTTACAGACTTCTACTGATAAAATCCAGAAGCTCACGGATGAGTTTGTAGATTTGGAAAACAAAAAAGAACTTACTATTGCAGATACTGCTTTTGCGCAGACTCCGGAAACCGCCGAGGCTACCGGACAGGTGCGTTCCAAGCTTATAAAATCAAAGGTTGAGAATAAAGCGCTCGGTGATTATATCCGGATCACGAAAGGGTTCCTTCAGGGAGTACTTGATAATGTGGTGCCGCAGCGCCGGAATACGCTGTATTCCAGAAAAGGTACGCTGGTTACTCCCCGGCCTGAAAGTGTCGTTATTGATCAGTTGTTTTAGGAGGAAGCCATGGCATCTACTTTTGCAGGAATAGAAATGGGAAAGCGGAGTCTGATGGCTCATTCCCAAGCGGTCAATACGGCCGGTCATAATATTTCGAATGCGGATACAGAAGGGTATTCACGCCAGCGTGTACAGATGAACGCCTTCCAGCCGCTGTATCGGCCGGATCTTACGAGACCTGAGACTCCCGGACAGATCGGTCAGGGTATGTCCATAGAAAGTATTAACCGTGTCAGAGATGAAATGCTTGACCAGCGCATCACCGCACAGTCACATGAAGAGTCATACTGGGCTACAAGAGATAAATACTATTCAATGATTGAGCAGGTGTATAATGAGCCTGATGATGTTTCTGTCCGGAGTACTATGGATAAATTCTGGGAAGCATGGCAGGAATTGTCCAATCATCCTGAAAGTCAGGCGGCACGGCAGGCTGTGGTGACCCGTGGCGAAACGCTGACGGATTCTATCCAGCAGCGCTGGAAGTCGCTTTCCGGCATAGGTACGCTGCTCAACAGCGATATTGAGGCTACGGTACGTCAGGTGAACAATTATACCAGACAGATTGCCGACTTGAACGCTGAGATCGTCCGCTCACGTGCTATGGGCGACAATCCGAATGATCTGCTTGACCGCCGTGACCTTCTGGTGGAAAAGCTTTCAGGGCTTGTAAACGTAACGTCAGATCAGCGTGACAGCGATGAATTCATGGTTCACATGAACGGTCAGGTGCTGGTACAGGGTAATGTGGCCCGGGGTTTTGACGTTCAGTCTGTTACTGATAACAGCGGGTATTCCAAGCTTGTTTGGAAAGATACCGGTAATGATGCTGTGGTGACGGGCGGTTCTCTCGGCGCATTGGTTGAACTGCGTGATGTTGATATCCGCAATGAAATCCAGTCCTTGGACACTATGACGCTGAATTTCAGCGATCTGGTCAATGATGTACACCGTAATGCCGTTGCGGCGAACGGTTCGACCGGACTTGATTTCTTTGTAGAGCAGCCGTTTGTTACTAATGCAGTGGGAAACTATGACCGTGACGGCGACGGTACGATGGATCATTCATATGTGTTCCGTTTTACCGGTACGAATGAGCTGTCCGCTCAGGATCAGATTGGTCTTGAGGGCGTGATGACGCTTGCAGGAAAATCAGGCAATATTACAGTTCCGTACCATCCCACCGACACTGTGGAGGATGTTGTGAACCGCATCAATGACAGCGACGGTGAGATAAAGGCGTATCTTGACCGGAATAATAATCTGGTTCTTAAGGCGACGCCTGCCGCATCGATGGAAAACCCTGATTTTGTTATCAGGCACGTCGAGGACTCCGGATTCTTCCTTACCGGTTATGCAGGCGTTCTGCGTGCGTCCGGCGAGGAGGGAGCCTATGATTTTGCCCGTCCTGATGCCGTACAGCAGCTTGCCGGCGCGCAGTTTGCTGTTACGCCGGTGGTGAATCCGTCTGCATACATTGAAGTTAATTCGGTTATACGTAACGACGTAATGAGCGTAGCTGCCGCCGCGCCTGATGCGCGTGGTGACGGTCCGATCGGCAGCGGTGACGCAGCCGTAGAAATCGCAGCGATCCGTAATACGCCGATGATGATCGGACGTGAGCGTACGCTTGATGACTACTTTGCGGATACGGTGACCAACGTCGGTCTTAAGGGAGAGCAGGCTGCAGTGAACCTGGCAAGTCAGACTACAATAATGAATGACCTGCGGACGCTGCGCGATTCTATCAGCGGAGTTAATATCGATGAGGAGCTTGCCGATATTATGAAATTCCAGCATGGATATAACGCAGCCGCAAGATTTGTGAGCGTTATGGATTCTTTACTTGATACTGTTATCAATAGACTTGGAGTATAAATATGACTGGTAGAGTAAGTACGAATATGACCGCCGGCGGCGTGCAGCTGAATCTGCGCCGTCAGGAAGCGAAAGTAAATAAAGCAAATAATCAGATCGGCAGCCAGAACCGCATTCAGGAGCTGCGCGATGATCCGATTGCTGCCGGACATTTGGTACGGTATCAGTCATACGTAGACCGTATCACTACGTTTGAGAATAATGCTAAAAAGCTCAGTGATGAATTTGCTGTTCGGGAAGGATACATGAATAGTACCCTTGATATGATGCAGCGTATCCGTGAGCTTGCGGTGACCGGCGCAAACGGCCTGTACCAGAAAGATGATCTGCGTAATATGGCGGCGGAAGTTGACCAGCTGCTGCAGCAGATGGTACAGAATGCCAACGCCACCGGTCCTGACGGTAATTCTGTTTTTGCCGGAACGAACGTAAAATCAACGGCATTTGATATTGAGATGGGAAATGTCGAAGGCTCCGTTGAGCCGATGATTGCGAGCGTCAGATATAACGGAAACGTTGAGACTAACCGGGTTGAAGTTGACGAGCATAAGTACATGGTGAACGACAATGTGGGCAACCGTACGTTCTGGGCTGAAAAACAGCAGCTGTTTGGCGGCAGGGACGCCAGCTCATGGCAGGCTGCGGAGGACAGCGTGATTTCAGTGGACGGCCAGAAGATAAAAATCCAGGCCGGTGACAATGTGTATGCGCTTGCTGCAAAAATCAATGACAGTGATGCCGCAGTTAAAGCTTCGGTTGATCCTGTTACGCGCGGTCTGAACCTTATGACGACCGATACACGTCAGCTGTGGCTTGAGGATGTGAGCGGTAGTGCACTGAATGATCTTGGTATTATTAAAGACGCAAGCCAGCGGCCTCCTTATAATCTTGGCGACAGCACCAGACTTTCCGGCGGTTCTATGTTCGACACGGTCATTGCGTTGCGCAATGCGATGATTGCCGGTGATACCGAGTCTATCGGCGGCCGTATGATCGGTGCACTTGACAGCGGTATCAATAATCTGGTAACGAGGCTTGCCCGTTCCGGCGCTGAATATGAGCGTGCCCAGCAGAATATGGTCAGGAACTCGGCGGTTGCGCTTGCAACCAATCAGATGATTTCCCGCGAGGGTGATCTGGACTTTACTAAGGCTGTAACCGATATGAAGATGCTTGAGTATGTGTACCAGTCAACATTGAGCACGGCGGGAAAGATGTATCAGAATTCTTTGCTTAATTATATGCGGTAGCATGGGGTAGGGCATGAATGTACAGACAAAAGCACTGGGAGTCGTAGAGGTTCCTGAGGATCATATATTTAAGATTCCCGAAGGACTGTTTGGGTTTGAGTCATACAAAGATTTTGCGCTCTTTGATTCCGAGTATGAGCCGCTGCTGTGGCTGCAGTCCATTGATGAACCGTCCCTTGCATTCCTGGTGATTGACCCGTTTTTGATCTGCAGCACATATGAGCTTGATGTGGATGACAAGGTTCTTGCCTCTATAGGCGTCACCTCGCCTGCTGATGTGCATGTTATGACTATTGTAACTGTACCAAGTGACGGCAGTCCGGTTACAACGGACCTGCAGGGACCGCTGGTTATAAATAAAAAGAACAGGACCTGTATACAGACGATCCTTTCCGACAGCCGATGGACAACAAAATATGATATTCTGGCTGCCCTGAAAAGGGAGGAAGGCTCATGCTGATTTTAGCCCGGAGAACTGACGAAAAAATCAGGATAGGCGAGGATATCGTAATTACAATAATAGAAATTCACGGCGATCAGGTAAAAATCGGTGTTAAAGCTCCTAAAACAGTAAAAGTGTTCAGACAGGAAGTGTTCGAGGAAATCCAGAAGGAAAATAAGGCTGCTGCGGCCGGAACTGAAATGCTGGATACACTTTCGCGTCTGCTCAAAAATAAGCGGTAAATACAGCGCACTGCGTGCGCATACGCAGTGTGCGGCGCACCGCGCTTATCCGCGCGCGGCAAGCGCTTCTTCTGCTTCACTTGCCCTCAGGTATACAGGTCCGTCAAAATCTTTAAGAGGCGGCTCATTTCGAGCGATCATTTGCTCCGCTATGTCAAACAGAGAGTCTGTGGTTACCGGCTGGAACGGTATAGTGATAAACGTTTTGCCGGTACCTTCCATTCTGCGTATAAATACTTCGGCGTCCATTCCGCATACAAAAACCGTCTCCGGCAGCTGCTTGGCAAGCTGGTCGGGCGCATATTCTCCGTCCGGTATGATCTGCGTACCGTGCTCGTATGCTGCGGCAAAAAAATGGTCTTTTTTTGCGTCCATTACGGACAGCAGTGTATAGGGCAGACTGCTGAACGGATGCTGATAGGTGAGCAGCGTTGAAACGCCGTACAGTGGAACTCCGTATGCCATGTTAATGGCCTTTAAGGCGGAGAATCCGAGCCTCAGTCCTGTGAATGAGCCGGGACCGTTGCAGAGCACGGCATAGTCCAGTTCGGAAACAGTGATGCCTGCCCGCTGCAGTACA
The DNA here is from genome assembly GCA_902783245.1 of uncultured Spirochaetaceae bacterium. Lineage (GTDB taxonomy): Bacteria > Spirochaetota > Spirochaetia > Treponematales > Treponemataceae > Treponema_D. The sequence continues at coordinate 5,364 of CACZQF010000076.1, forward strand.
GAATCCACTGCAGGCAGTAATGATTCCGACTGCTTCATTCCTATGTCTAAAATAACAGTAACTGTTTTATCATCATTTTTTGCGGCTATAAAAATCTTTGTAACCGCAGAATCAATTGCCAGTGATTTCAATTTAAAACTTCCTCGCTGTAGGGCCAGTTCTGTATCGTGATGGTACGCGTGCCGTCATCTCCGGCTTCAAGCAGTATTGTTATTGTTCTGGCAGGAAGTTCGGACATCACTTTTTCGCTCCACTCTATGATGCACACTCCGTCCCCGTACAGCATGTCTTCTACACCAAGATTGATAAAGTCTTCGGAACCGTCAAGACGGTATACATCCATATGATACAACGGCATGCTGCCTTCGTATTCAGAAATGAGACAAAATGTAGGACTTGTAATGGTATCTTTTACGCCGAGAGCTTGAGCAATTCCTTTTGTTATGGTTGTTTTTCCTGCCGCAAGGGTGCCCTGCATAGCCAGTACATCGCCTTTTTTCAGACAGGAACCTATTTTCATGCCCAGTGCAATGGTTTCATCGGCTGAATGTGTATGAAGTGTAATCAGGGTAGTTTTCCTTCTGTATCCATGGTGGAAATATACTCAATGAGGGCTTTCTTTATGGGAACTACAGGATACTCGTCAGACTTAAAAGGATCCAAATAGAGATGCTTATCACCAAGCGGACCGGTCTCGATTGTAAAGCTAATAGGAATCTCCATATCCAGCGTTGGAATTTCTATAATAGCCTTTGCCATGTATGTCCTGCGGTAATAGATTGCGACATCTTCTCGTTGTATTTCTGTTAATTCCCGTACTCTCATGGTGTACTTAAACTTACCTCAATAAAGCATTACAGTCAAGTTGTCATTGCGCTGTATCAGCCGATTATATGTGGCGCTCCGGAAATCTGTACTGATCCGTGCGCCATGTATATGTCCTTACCCTTCTTTCTGTGTACGTCAGAAAACACTCAGACTGCATATTCATAGACTCGTGCTAGAATACGGTTCTGGGCATCCTGCGAAATCTTGATGAACTTTATATGCAGATTGAACTCGTTTGCATATGGGTTTCTGTTTGTTTTTACGATAAGCCCTATGGCATGTTCTACCTGCTCGTCAGTCACCTGAAATTCAAGCCAGATATGCTGGTCTTTTTTTATTGGCAGCTTTGAGACGAGCTTGCATCCGCCGCCTGATATATCTATCATCATGCCGGGGTATCGGTGTTCCAGCGGCTCGTACTGGATGTTTTCACCGGTTTCAGTTTTCTGTGCGGTTATTTTTACTGCAGAAAAGACTATCTTCTGGTTGATAGTATACCGCTTTGCATGGCGCTCTGTATGTGCTTTTATATCGGTAGAATGGGTTACGACCATTTCTGCCAGCCCGCTGAATCCTGTCTGGTAGCGCAGAATACGGGTGTTCATCTCGTAGTTGACGCCCGACGGCAGAGTAAAAAGCAGCTTTACTTTTGTGAGCGCCATCGGTTTGCCTGTGGGCAAAGAAAGCGCATGAGGAATCTGCAGGTACAGACCTTCCGCTGCGTTCTTGAGCAGCGGAAAAATATACCGGCGTAAATCCGGTGTGATATAAGTAAGAATCGTTCCGTTCGGAATGCTCTTTGATGAATTGATCGCGGCCGCTGCAGCCTGCGCGCGCTCGAATTTGAGCTTCAGCGCAAAGAACGTGGAGATAAGCTGCTCGTCACCGGTTTCTGCCAGCTCCGCATAATATTCCCGGAACAGATTGTCCAGATTTTTTTCGTCATGCACTAAATACAGTATGTTGGGAACGCCCGGTCTTCGGCACATTTCCCAGAGCACTGTGCGCTCATCCTTTGTCAGCGCATAGGTTTTGACGATTTCGTCCAAATGCTTCTGCTTTGTCGGCTTGTTCTTCTGTTTAGCTATCCATTCAGGAGAATTTTTTGATTTTCTAAGGCTCATGTAGATTATCCAGAGCAGGGTAAGTACGCCGATGATTATGACTGTAGTGATCACTATCATCGAGATGAGCGTTACATTCTGCCTGGCAATGAGCGGGGAACCAGTTGCTACGTAATTCATGAGGCTTGTTCTCCTGTGACGGTGTCAATGGCGTCTGCGATTGCGCTGAGACGCGGGCAGATTTCATACTCTGCGATATCTCCAATACTTACAATGTCCTTTTCAACGAAAGCTTTCTGGAAATCAGCAAGAATCTGGGCAAAGTCCGCAAAAAATTCATGCAGCGGGTTCCCGTTTATTTTTAGATTACCGTAGGTCTCAGGGAAAAGTGCCGACATGGTTGCTGTATGGCAGAAATCATCCACGGTATCCGCAAGGGACGTGATAGATGATTTTGAATCATCTGCTTTGTTTGCCTGCAGTTTTGAAGGAATCTCCTCCATGGCGGCAGCAAGCGAACGAAATTTCTGTCCCAGCGTGATGAATGCGTCTTTTATTTCTTGTTCCGTCACTACGGTAAGCTCTATTTTGGTACTGTCGGTCAGCAGCTCGGCTGCCGCCCGGTCAAAATCATCCGCCGAGATTTGAGTGCCGTTGAGCACGATCCCGATGGTAGCCATATGGTTTTCTTCACAGGTTATCTCAAATGAACGGAGAACTTCGCCGACCGTTTTTTCGTTTTCGAGTGTTACATCAAGCTTTTCACCATTTACGTACAATTCCATTACGGTTCTCCTTGCAGGCTACCTGTCCTGCCGTGAATTAGAAAAATTTGAAATGCTGTTTTTTTGGCTTTCCAGACTGTTCAGTGTACTTTCCATCTGGCCGTATTTCATTTTCAGTTCTGCTTCCTTGTTGTCCAGCTGCGTCTGCAGACGGGCAATTTTACTTTCAGAAGCTTTGATCTGAGTATCAAGGGCCCTTGTTTTGCTTGCGATTACTCCGCCGGTCTGCACATATGCCGTGATCTGCTTGTCAAGCGCATAGCCGATTCCCGAATCAATGATCAGATCGCCGTCACTGTCATAACCGAACAGATCTTTTATGGCGTCAAGATTGTTTTCCAGATTCGAGTCAAGCTTTTTTTCGTCCACCTCAAGATAGCCGCGGAGCCGTGACGGTGTATATCCTCCGCCTCCGCCTGATGCCTGCGTGGCTATGCCGATCTGATTCAGCATCGTGATTTCTGCGCCGTCAATCGGGCGATAGCTTGCGGCAATAATCCGCTGCATCTGGCTCTTTACGTTGGTCAGGGAAAAATCACTCAGGAACATGCCGAGCCGCTTTTGCTTGGCATCCTGCTCATCATCTGTCAGATAGTCAAGTTCGGATATTATTTCGGGCTTGTCTTGCGAGAGAATGTTGATTTCGGCTACGGCCTGATTGTATTTACCGATGAACGTGATAAGTGCATCTTTTGCCGACTGAGTGTCCGGACTGACAGTGATGGTCGCAGTTTCCTTTGTTTTATCCTTGACGTTCAGCGTGACATTCGGTACCACATCGTCGATGGTGTTTGACGGGCGCCGGATGGTGATGCCTTCATATTTTATTTCCGCATCGTCTGCGACTGAAACCGCATGGTCAGGCGCAAAGCCGAGGGAATCTTTTTTGCTGTAAGCTTCCATGGGGGACAGCGACAGCTGCTCCCCTGTGTTCCTGTTGCGGATGACCAGAGAGTCAATGCCTGCATAGCTGCCTGTATCGACGGTCACCTTGTATTCGCCGGTCTCTTCGTTGTGTTCTATCTGAGCTTCCGGTATGAGCTGTTCCGTACCGTCTGCTGTACGTGCGAATACCAGAGATCGGTCTCCTTCAATAGGCTCCAGCGGCTCTGTAAAGTCGGGGAAGGGCAGTGCGGTTTCGCTCTGATCATTCTGTACGGTAACACCGCTGAATTCTACGGATGCATCCGGAAGATCGGGCCGCTTAAGCAGCTCGTTCAGCTCAACCGTAACGTCAGGAACTTTACTTGCGGTATAGGTGAATTCAATACGGCTGTCGCCGGATCCCTGATACTGAGGCGGCAGTTTGATGGTAAATCCGCCGCGCGGCGGAACCGTGATACCTGAATCGTTTGCAGATACCCCTTTACTTGAAAAATCAGGCATGCCTGCCTGCTCCGGTACCGGAACAGGTGCAGCGGCGGGCTCCTCTATCTCACTGTTCTGAGTTCCGAATTTATCGGTGACCGGCTTGGAAGGGGAGATCAGATGAACCTGCTTGGCAAATGTAAGCGCATCATCCTTAAATTCAAGACGGTTGTCGATGCCGGTCTTTAAGGATTCTATAAGCAGCGATTTGCTGCCTTTATTCATGCCTATAACATCTGCTTTGATTATGTTTGTTCCGCGGCGGTTCAATGCGGTTACAAAGTCTGAAACTTTGCCGCCTTTCCATGCGAATGAGACGGTTTTATCCGCCACTTGAAATGTATAGGTTCCCTGGGGAACCGTAAAATCCTTGGACAGTTCCTCTGATAAAAAACGGTCCGCACTGGCTGGTTTTATAACATCGACTTTAAAAGAACCGTATTCTGCGCTTCTGTCTGCGGTCGCTGTTATTGCGCTTTCTTCTGATGAGGTGGATAATTTATTGTTAAAAGGATTATCAAATGAGTAGAGTGACTTAACGCTGTCCCGCAGGGATGATAGTTTCTGGTTAACATCACGCCATGCGCTCTGCTGATCTTTATACTTGTCGAGCGACTCCTGCTCCCTTGTGAGCGGGACTCGCTCGGCTTTCATCAGAGCTTCAACAAGATCGTTTGTCTTGTACTTGTCTGACACTCCGGGTATGTTTATTCCAGCCATGGGCATAAGCCTGTCAACAGACAGTCCCTTAAATCATTTCATCAAATAAAAGCCCGATCGCTTTTCTGATTCTGATTTTCAGCTTCTGCATGTCTTCAGACGGTATCTCCTTAATAACTTGATTAGTGCTTGGGTCTAAAATCTTAATGACTACACTGCCAAGCTGCTTATCGACGTTAAACTGCAGTTTGCGTCCCATCACCATGTCAGAAAGTTTCTGAAGCTGTTTGACATCCTCTTCTACGTTGGCATTATTCTGGACTATGCTTTCGACCACTTGTGCACTGTCGGCCATCAACGGTTTTGAAATCGTGACGGCTGCCGCACTTTTACTTGTAGCTACGGAGTTTAAGTAATTTCGGCCATCCATTGCCAGATTCTGCCCTATGTTACTATTAATTGTATTCATTGGGCTCTTTCCTCCTGAAAAGAGAACCTGAAGAGGGGCGCACCCCTTCAGGTTCATGTATCGGCCGTCAAAAAGACGACATCCAGAAGTCTCTTTAACTTACCAATACTTATTTTATCTCAGCAATGAAAGTACGTTCTGACTGTTTGAGTTAGCCTGAGCGAGCATTGCTGTACCAGACTGTGTGAGAATCTGGTTCTTTGCGTACTCAACCATCTCTGTGGCCATGTCTGTATCACGGATGCGTGATTCAGCTGCCTGCAGGTTCTCGGCTGCTACGCTGACACCTTGAGCTGCTGTTTCAAAGCGGTTCTGATAAGCGCCCAGATCCGCACGCTGTTTAGAAACAGTGAGCAGAGCCTGATCGACTGTAGAAATCGCCATGTTTGCACTGTCCGGTGTTGAAATGCTGATGTTAGCATCTGTACCCTGCGCTCCCTTCAAACCGAGGGCAGTGGCAGTCATTGTACCGATGTAAACACGGGCATTCTGGTCCACGTTTGCTCCGATCTGGAACTGCATGATGCGGCCTGATGCAGACTCTGCTGCAAATCCGCCGGTCAGCATGTTCATTCCGTTGAACTGAGCCTGGCTTGCGATGCGGTCGATTTCAGATACAAGCTGTGATACTTCTACCTGAATCTGCATGCGGTCTTCATCGGAATAAATTCCGTTTGATGACTGTACTGCAAGCTCGCGGATGCGCTGAAGAATATCTGTTGTTTCCGCCAGATAGCCTTCGGTGGTCTGGATAAATGAAACACCGTTTTCGATGTTTTTATTAGCCTGATTCAATCCGCGAATCTGTGAACGCATCTTCTCTGATACTGCCAATCCGGAAGCATCATCTCCAGCCTTGTTGATGCGCTGGCCAGAACTGAGCTTTTCTATGTTGCCCTGGATCTGACTGTTAGAAACATTCAGAGTCCGGTCGGCATACATAGCACTCAAATTGTGATTAATTACCATAATATACCCTCCATGTTAAAACCCCAAAACTTCGTGCCTTGGGACCTGGTTGTGCGGGCTGCGCCGGTTATTGCGCCCCCGGTACAGTTTCAGACCCTTACAGCAGGAACCGTTGGCTATCGTATCGCAGCGTCAGTGCATATACACTGATGCTGCGGTGTTTGGCCAACTGTCCATGCCGTCACTTCCACGCACGGAAGGTATGTTTTCAAAGATCATAACACGTCTGAAAACGTGTCAAATAATTCTTTTTTATACAGAACCGTACAAGACGGAACTGCACATGGTAACAAAACGGTGATTATACATAGGGAAGGGCTAAGAAGAAGACACCGTGCTTTGTTAGAGGAAACGGAATCTATACTCCGCTTCCTCTAACATTATAATACACTATCTCAGTAATGACAAGACATTCTGTGACTGAGTGTTAGCCTGCGCGAGCATAGCCGTACCAGCCTGCTGCAGAACAGAATTCTTTGTGAATTCCACCATCTGCCGCGCCATATCTGTGTCACGGATACGTGATTCAGAAGCCTGCAGGTTCTCAGAAGCTACGTTCAAACCTTTAACCGTCATTTCCATGCGGTTCTGGTATGCACCAAGGTCTGCGCGCTGCTTGTTGATCTTCTTCAGTGCTTCATCGATAGTGCCGATTGCACGGTTGGCATCATCCGGAGCAGCAAGTGAAATCTTATCAGCGGTACCAATTGTGCGGATTCCGAGAGCTTCAGCTGACATAGTACCGATATAGACGCGCATACGCTGATCCATATTTGCACCGATGTGGAACCACATTGATCCTGTAACAACATTTTCACCTGTCGGCTGTGCGAAACGGCCGGTCAGCATGTTCATACCGTTGAACTGGGCAGTACTTGCGATGCGGTCAACTTCAGAAACCAGGGCAGATACTTCAACCTGAATCTGCATACGGTCTTCATCGGAATAGATTCCGTTTGATGACTGTACTGCAAGCTCGCGGATGCGCTGCATGATGTCTGTTGTTTCCTGCAGGAAGCCTTCGGTTGTCTGGATAAAACTGATTCCGTTCTGGGCATTCTGTGCTGCCTGGTTCAAGCCGCGGATCTGTGCGCGCATCTTTTCAGATACAGCAAGTCCGGAAGCATCATCACCTGCGCGGTTGATGCGTTCGCCTGAAGAAAGTTTTTCCATATCTTTTGTGATACCGAGACCTGTGATGCCCAACTGACGGTTGGCATACATTGCTGACATGTTGTGGTTGATGACCATATACATTCCTCCGTGGATATGTGTAAGACAGCGTCCCTGCTGTCTTTTTTTTGTAAAAGCGCATACATGAATACAAGGCTGCATCTACACGCTTTTACAGTGGCTGATCTGGAGCCTGCTTGCAAGAAGCCGGTTTGTTCCATGACCATCCTTTATTATCTTCGGCACCACATCAGAAAAACTTTACACTTTTTTTTAATTTTTTTTGTTTTTTTTGCACCGGCTGTGTCGGAACTGTGGAGCCGGGCGTACAGGCTTTTTAAAAAGCAGGGGGCGCGGTTCCTGAAGTCCGGAACTGCGCCCCCTGCCGGCTGCTTACGCTGAACGGAACATTTTACAGTTTAAGGCCGCCTTCTATCGAGTTTATGATCGCCACCATCGCGCGCAGCGCTTTTCCTCTGTGTGAGATGGCATTCTTTTCTTCTGCGGAAAGCTGTGCGGTGGTTTTACCGTACTGGGGCAGGAAGAACAAAGGATCGTAGCCGAAGCCTCCTGTTCCTGCAGCATCCTGAATGTCAGGAACGAGCGTGCCTTCCATTGTTTCCTGCGTGATAAAGAATCTGTCGGGTGAAAGCATCAGTACCATGGAGCAGACGTAGCGGCAGGAACGCGGGCCGTTCGGAAAATGTGATGTGTTCACGTTTTTCTGTGCAAGTACTTCATTTGTCTGTGCTATAATGAACTTGTTCTGCTCCTGCTGCGGGATCTTTGTGCCGTCTGGTCTGCCTTTCGGGTAATCCGGTCCTGCGTAGCGCGCGGAGTAGATTCCGGGCAGGCCGCCGAGCGCATCGACGCAGATGCCGGAGTCATCGGCAATGACGGGCTGGTGTACGATGTTCCACAAAGCCCGCGCCTTTATCATGCTGTTTTCGTAGAAAGTGGTTCCTGTTTCATCGGGATCAAAAGAAATGCCCTCGTCAGAGGGGGTGACGATTGTATAACCGCTGAGCAGCTGGGATAATTCCCGCTTTTTGTTCATGTTACCGGTTGCTATATAGATCTTTGCCATGCGGCCATCATAGCCCATTCTGCGCTAAAAGTCCACAATCGGAATACTGCCGGAATACAATCGTAGCACGCCCCGTCAGTCGGGTGGTGATGCCGGAAGCGGTCATCATTCTGTTTTTCTGCGTCTCCGTCTGCGTCTGTGCGCCGGCAGCGTTTCCGGAATCGTGCCGTACGTTTTGATGAGCTGCTCAGACTGCTGTAGATAATAGTAGAGCTGCCGTGTGGTTATACCGATCATATCGGCTATCTGCTTGTTTGACGGGCAAATCCTGACCTTTTTATATCTGCCTGTATTGTAAAATTGCCATCGTTGTGTCTGCGTGCTGAGCTTTTTTATAAGCCTGTCATACTGGACACTTTGTTTGTTGATGTTCAGCAGCTGAAGCTCGTATCTGATCTTTAAATAGAACACGCGAGCGTGCCGTTCTTTTTTCTTGCATTGTGACAATATTTTACGTTCCAGACTGAGCCGCAGCGTGTGAACGCAGTTCAGCAGTATGGTAAAAGAGCACCCGCATCGACTACTGATTTTTTGTATGGTGCGGTCAGTCAGGTAAAAACTGGATTTCAGAGTGAGTATGATGATGATTTTCTGCGGTATCGTTTTTGTTTTCCAGCTGAAGTCCGCCGTTTTGGATACTGTCTGTACGGTGTATGCAGGTTCCGCCGTATGCATAAAGGATTCTGCATATTCGTTCATATGATAACGCGCTGCAGCAGCTTCTATGTCGGCGGCCGCTATGGTACACAATGCTTCTCTGGCGCAGCGGTTGATTGCTTTCTGCTTACGCCGTCTGTTTGTGATTGCTCTGATGTTATAATAAAAATACATGGTGAACGGCATTCTGGTACGGTATTTTTTTTGCCAGTTGTCGATTATACGTGGAATGGCGGTGAGCAGTTCCTCCGCGATGGCGGCTTTGCCGTCGTGATTTGAGGGAAAAATACCGTATCTGAGCGGGTTCTGGTAGAATTCTTCTACAAGAAGATTTCGCGCCTGTCTGATCGTGAGCTCATTGTTTTCAATACGCTCCGGCAGGCTGTTGATTTCTGAATACTGCATATACAGTCCTCCTTTGCTGGGACTGTATGCAAGTTATGTGCCAACGCAAAAATAAAGCCGGACAGCTGTTGTCCGGCCTGTTGTTATAGGATTCTTGCGAATTTCTTGCAGATTTCAGGGATTAGTGTGTTGAGTTTGCCTTCTACGCTCATGCCGGCTGCATTTTTATGGCCTCCGCCGCCGAATGATGCCGCTATCGCGCTTACGTCCACTTTATCTTTTGACCGGAAGCCTGCGGTACAAGAATTTTCCGTTTCCTGCCTGACGAACACGACTGCTTCTACACCGTCTATGGCGAGCAGCAGCTGGTACAGGGAATCGGAATCCCTGCCGTCTGTTCCGTATTTTCTTGTGTCTTCGATGGTTTCATACGTTACTATGAGCTTGCCGTTACAGTAGCGCTCTGCGTGGTCAAGCATAATGCCAAGCAGCTTTCTCGTGTTGAACGGCTTGCCGTTTGTTATTTCGTCATAGGTGATGCGCGGATTTGCGCCTGCCTCCACAAGCCGTGCGGTGGTTCTGAACACTTCTGCAGAATCATTCGTCAGAAAGCGGAAGAACCCTGTATCGGTCGCCATGCCGAAAAAAAGCGTTCGGGCGGTTGTTTTGTCCAGCGGTCCGGCGGTCTGTTCGTGCAGCATTTGCACAAGGCATGCGGTGGCGGGGGCAGTGGGATCTATGATGGCGTTTTCGTCTGCTGATTTTACAGAGGTTTTATGATGATCAATGATAAAGGTATCAAGCCCGTCAAAACTGCCGTCTATGTCACCAAGTCTTGAACGCTCGGAACAATCAAGTATGATCAGGCCGGTGACGTTACGCTCTTTCTGTGTGAGGAACGTCATGGTTGAGGTAAAGCTGCGCTCAAATCTGCGTATTTCCTGCCGCTTGAACGGTCCCGCGGACAGCAGCTGATATTCTTTTTTATATGCTTTCAGCAGTGCGGCCATCCCCAGACAGCTGGAGATGCAGTCGCCGTCAGGTTCTTTATGGCCGATGATAAAGAAAAAATCATGTTTGCTGATAAAAGTCTTGAATGCCTGTATTTGGTTTTCTGTAAGTAATTTCATCTGTTTCCTAAAATAAAAAAAAGCTGTTTCTGTGATAGTACACGGAAACAGCTTTTTGTAAAAGCCCTTGCAGAACCGCTATTTGAGCTCTATTTCAAGCGTTTCTTTATCAGTTCCTTCGAGCGTCCTGCCGTTTGCCACTACGCCCCATACTGCATTCGTGCGGGAATGGTTTACAGAAAGAATAACTTTATAGAAGTTTCCGTCTTTTTTGACGACCGTCATATACGGATTAATGGAGACCGGAATTGATCTGAACACAAGCTTTGCAGGCTTTTCAACCGAGCTTGCCGTCCATGCCTTAGGAAGTACAGTCTCGCCGACTGCGGCGCCGTACTTGGCATACATGACCACGTAGCCGTCACGACCGTCAAGCACTTTATAGACGGGAATGTTTTCATAAGACAGGGGTGACTTGCTTTGCCGGGCATTTTCCTGAGCGCAGAGCGGCAGAATAAATGACAAAGCGAGTACGATTGCGCAAAAAAGGCGTTTTTCCATAAACAGAAACCTCCGTTAGATGATACCGAGCATAATCGCTTTTATGGTATGTTTGCGGTTCTCGGCCTGATCCCATACGCGGCTTGCTGTGCTTTCAAATACTTCTTCAGTAACCTCCTGTTCTTTTACTGCAGGAAGGCAGTGCATGAAGATTGTATCGTTGTTGCCGGTGGCATGCATCAGGTCTGCATTTACCTGATACGGACGCAGCAGCTGCGTACGGTGCTCTTTGAGTGATTCTTCACCCATTGAAACCCATACATCAGTATAAAGGCAATTTGCTCCTTTTACAACATCTTTTTTATCGCTGATCGTAATTTTTGCACCTGACTGAGAAGCGAACGGTGCACATATTTCCTGTATCTTTGCATCGGGGAACAGTTCCTGCGGACTGTAGATAGAGAAGTTTACTCCGAGCTTGGCGCAGATGAGCATGAGGCTCCGTGCAACGTTATTGCGGCCGTCTCCGCAGAATGCCAGGTGAAGACCTTTGAGCGTTTCAAATGTTTCTCTGAGCGTAAGTATGTCGGCGAGCGCCTGCGTGGGATGGAATTCATCGGTAAGTCCGTTTATGACCGGTATGCCGGAATATTTTGCAAGCTGCTCCACGTGCTCCTGCTTGAAACCTCTGAACTCTATCGCGTTGAACATTCTGCCCAGAACCCGTGCGGTATCCTCTACGCTTTCCTTGCCGCCGAGCTGGATGTCCTGCGTGGACATAAAGACCGGATGGCCGCCTTCTTCACCGAATGCTGTCTCGAACGAGCTTCTGGTACGGGTAGACCGCTTTTCAAATATAAGGGCAATGGTCTTGCCCAGAAAACGCTGATGGATTTCTCCGCGGTGTGCCTGTGCTTTTACTGTGGCGGACAAATCAAGAAGCGTCATGATTTCTTCCGGAGTCCAATCTATCCAATTGAGCAGAGACCGACCTTTGAACGGTGCTTTGAAATTTTCCATAAAACGTACGTCCTTCTGAATAAATATGTAGATATAATGCATATATATTATATTTTTTGTTATCGTGTGTAAAGACTGTTGCCGCATGCGGCTGCAGAAAGTGCGGTACACGGAAATCAATTTTTCCACTTTCTGTATAGAAATACAAAATTGATTTCCCTGAAGTGCGGTATTTTACGCTTGACAAAAAATGCTGCTGACGGTATAACGCTTTTGGAAGCAACGATGGCGTTACAGAATTATATGGTTCTGTAACGCCTTTTTTGTTTTTCACGGGCATACGTCCGTGTCCGCTTTGGCGGCATATCAAAAAAGGAGTCGTAATTATGGGAAAAAATCATGATTTTACGTCA